>NZ_JAUBQR010000006.1:0-49201 GCF_036701385.1 Microcoleus sp. Pol12B4
ATTTGAAATACCTTGGTTATCGCTGGGATCTCAATCAACTGTTGCCAAGCAGGCTGAAACTACTTCTAAAGAAAGCACAGTTGCTAGGAAAGAAGTAATACCAATTCTCAATGTACGTTCACTAGGTGAAGCCCGAATGTACTGCGTAAGTCATGCGTACTTCACCTAGAAGCCTAGAAGCATTAGGTTTATTTAACGGGATTTGATATTACTTAGTTCTTACTTCAAGGTCCGATCGCTCTAATTCTATATCTGCCAAAGAGACTGCTTTCCGGCTGAAGATTTGGAAGTAGAGAGAAACAAAAAACTCTTTGACTGGAAAAACGATAAAAGTCAAAGGATTAATTGTCACGATGATATTGCGGGCATCAGCTTTAGCTTTTTTGACAATTTGCTGTGCTACCCAGTCAGGAGACATGATGCCGATCGGGTTTAAGTTGCTTTTAAACGGTCCTAAAATCAGTTTGCGAACGATGCAGGGTGCGTCTAACCGGCGCAGGGTGACTAAATCTCCTAGGGCGCGCTTGCTGAGTTCGTACAGGGGACTGACAGCGGGAATTACTTCTGCTTCGGAAGTGTTGATCCAGACTTCTTTGCAAGCAATGTTTTCGTTAGTGCGGACAGTTAAGAAAAAGAGTTCCATCAGCCGCCATGCGGAAAAAGTGTTAATTTCGTAGGAGTTTGCGATCGCCTCTCCTGTTCTTTCTCCGTGTACATTAATCCCGTGATTGATGACGAGAATATCGATTTTTTCTAAAAATAAGGCTAAGTCTGCCTCTTGGCCAGCTTGCCAAGTTATGGTTTTTATAGGTAAACTTTCGCCGTCTAAATTCAAAGTAATTTCCTCATTTCCCGAGGTGAGGGCGATCGCTTTTGCACCAGCTTTGTGCAGGTGTTTGAGTAGGGAACGACCTAAAGTTCCCGATGCACCTGTGACGGCTACAGTTTTGCCTTTGAGAGAAAGTGCTGTACCCATAAGTTTATCTATTAAGGTGAAAGTACCGCAATAGTAAGCATTTTGATTGTCGAAGTGATGCCGCCAGTGATAAGGTTTATTAACTAACCACTTGCCAGGGGGAGTCAGAAAGTCTCCCGGTTGGTGGGTGATGTCGGTTAATTCGTCTGCGCCTTTGATGCCACACCCGCGGGCGATCGCGCTCAACAAAAAGCCTAAAGTATAAATACAACCCGCTGCTGCACCCCAATGATATTCCGGCAACCAAAAATAAGCTACAACCCAGAGCAACAAGCCTAAAACCATCATCGCCGCAGCTTCGGGTACGTCATGACGCCAGTGTGCTTGCTTGTAAATTGTCTCGTTGACGGGGGTCAAATTCGGGCGGAAAACGCGGTGATGCCAAGTGTGCAGCTTTTGCAGGGGTGCCCAATAATGGGACACAACGTGATAAAAGTCTCGTATTATTTCTGCCCAGCAGACAGAAGCTATTGCCACAGCGCCGACTATCCAGTAATTTACCATGCTCGCACCAGTTTGAAATTTGAGATATTAGATATTGTCTGCTTTGAAAGATAACTCAAAATGGCTTTTATTGCTAGTCTGACAGTTGACTCAGCCGTTTTAAAATCTGCAAAACCCGGTACAATTCATTGTCGGGATTGGAAATAACAAATTCAGCAGATCGCGCATACTGGGGAGTTTCGCCTCTAACTAACTTGACAAAATTGAAGTTAGCACCTGTAGAAATCATTCCAAAAGTAGGAGTTTCAGGATTGGGATCGGCCAGCATATATGTAAGGAGTTGGGCAAGTGCTTCGTCAGTTGAAAACGAAAGTTGTTTGGATTCTATTACTGTCACCCACAAGTTTGCTTTCATAATTAGGATATCTATTCTGCCTTCGATGATTCTGCCTTCGTCTTTCTCTTGAATGGCGATCGACTTTTCGGCTTTGACTGGAAAAGGAGACTCATACAGACCTGCAATAAACAAAATGGGGCTGATAATTGTTAGCTTGACTGCATTTTCCAATACAAGCGGGGTGTCTACCAAGTTGAAGTATATGTCTTGGACGCGATCGAGCAATTGTTTTTCTGAGTCTGTTACTTCGGGTAAGTTTTCTTGCCATTCTCGGAAAAATTCGCTGTTGCGAACTCGCTGCAAGCCGAAGTTATCAATTAGATAGCGGAGGTTGATGTCTCTTGATAGAAGTTTTTGCATTATTATGATTAATAAATGCTTTTATGGTTATTAATAAGTTTAGCATAATTGGGATTTTTAACCGTAGATGAACGCAAATGAACGCCGATGAAATTCCGAGTAAGTTAATTTGGACCAGATGTCTGTTCATTGGGATTTACGCTCTGCAATTCGCTGTTTTTGTCCAGCTTGCATTTGCAGCAATTGTGGTACGGTAACAAAACGATATCCCTGCTGTTTGAGTTTGGGAATAATTGCAGATAGCGCCTCGACTGTTTGCTGGCGATTTCCGCCGCCGTAGTGCAACAATACGATCGCCCCCGTTGAAGCTTGGGATAGCACGCTACGGGCGATCGCAGCGGCCGGAGGTTGCAGAAAGTCTTTAGGGTCGATCGACCACACCACCACTACATAATTTTTTTTTAGCGTAATTTGCCAAACCGTTATTTAAGCGGCCGCAGGGAGGGTGAAACAAGAAACTTTTTGCCCCAGTCGATCGATAAATATGAACACCAGTATTATCTATTTCATCCGATGCTGTTTTTTCGGTAACATTGTGAGAATAGTGATGTCAAGTATGATTGCCGATCGCATTTCCCGCTTGCACAACTCGCTTCGCAATTTCTGGATACTGCCGCAAATTGGCACCCAAGCAGAAAAATGTACCCACAACTTGATGTTTCTGCAAAACTTCTAATATTTTCAAAGTTTCAGGCGAAGGGCCATCGTCAAATGTCAGGGCGATAACTTTTGAGTTGTTAATACTTGCTTGATAAACAATTTGGCTGCGAAATTGCGTCGGCGGTGCGAATACTAAAGGTTGCTCGGGAGGCTTGGGAGAGGGAGTTGCGGGGGGAGAATGGGGTGTTTTTAGTTTTGGGGGTTTCAGGAGGTTTGGCGGGGGATTTTATCGGGGTGGGATGGGTTGGGCGATTGAATGTGAGTTTGCAGTTTGTCGCGTTTCAGAAATAAGGGAAATTAGGGCGATCGATCCGATTAAAAACAAGATTTTTAGCGCCCCTTGAGTTGCCAATTTGGTACTCATTTGCCACAGCATTTATTTCTGATAATATAACTCTGGCTTACAGCTATGCCGAAAATTAGATAAAATTCAAGATACCGACGCATAACAACAGGAGAAAAGCCATGATTGCTCCCGCAAATCTCAGCCGCATCAGCATCCCTCCTTTGGAAAATGGCGATTTGCTCACCCGTGCCGAATTCGAGCGACGCTATACAGCCATGCCGGGACTCAAAAAAGCAGAATTGATCGAAGGAATTGTTTATATGGCTTCACCCTTACGCTTTGAACCTCACACCGAGCCCCATGCGGATTTAATGGGCTGGCTGTGGAGTTACAAAATTGCTACTCCAGGCGTGCGTCTTGGCGATAACCCCACCGTCCGTCTCGACGTAGATAACGAACCCCAGCCCGATGCTGTACTGCTAATTGATTCCCGACGCGGCGGTGCAACTAGCCTCAGTGATGACGGCTACATCGTAGGCGCGCCGGAATTTGTTGCCGAAATTGCTGTTAGTACCGCTACGATCGATCTGCGGGACAAAAAGCGAGTTTACCGCCGCAGCATGGTGAGAGAATATCTCGTTTGGCAAGTAATCGATCGCCGGATTGATTGGTTTTCTTTGCAGGAAGAAGAATATATTTCTCTGCTACCCGATGCAGAAGGAATTATCCGCAGCCGAGTTTTTCCGGGGTTGTGGCTGGCTGTTTCAGCACTCTTAGACGGGGATATGCCAAGTACGATCGCAACTCTTCAAACGGGATTAAACAGTGCCACGCACCAAGAGTTTGTCTAACAGTTAGCTGCTTTCCCAAATGCAGTTTTGTAGAGACGCTACAAATCGCATCTCTACAACAACGAATCCCCCTACAACCGGCAAGTTTGCCGCGCCCTTTCATCCTCCGGTTCTTGCCACCCAAAAGCAAAATGACTCACCGCATTAATTTGCGGCGTCGCCGAGCGAATTGCCCGCATTTGAATCTCCAAAGACGGCCGATTTCTGAGAGGTTTTCCCCAATCTCCAGCAATGGCAGGAATAATTTTTGCTCCCGCAGGTGCTAAACTCACTGTTCGCTGCACCTGTGGCACAATGCAGCTTACATCGCCGCAATTTCCGTAAGACATGGCGTGGAATTCTACAGCAGCCGGAAATGTGTCCCAAGGCTGCAATCTCGAATCATATCCCCCTTGATTTATCGCTTGATTTGCAGTGGGGAAAAATACTGCTCCTACAGGAATTCCAATCCTTTGAGCTGGTTGAATTGCTATCCCCAAAAAATCTAAAATCCCTTGGACTGCGTGAGCAACGCTGAGTTTCCACAGGTCTTTTTGCAGAATGCCGATATCGGGAAGCGGCGATGTCGGTTTTGATGTTGGAGTTGCAGGGTTTGGCTTGTTAGCGGCGGGAGTTTTTGAGGCCGATCTCGATCCGGCATTCTGCTTTCTAGAAGGTGGAGTTGCTACTGACATCGCCTGTGGAATTCGCCCCTGCCAAAGAGGTTCTCGCTCAGTTGGATACTGTTTGACTACTGCTTGAACGTCATTAGTATTGATAAATCCCTTAGTCAAATACCGCTGAATTAAATCTCGCCCTTGCTGATTGTTAGCCCGCTGCAAAAGAACTTGCTGCGATGCAGGGCCGTAAATCCACAAGTCTTGAACTTTGGTAGCAACTGAAGCGGGTCCGACGCCCCGTAGATAGCGAATGTAGTCGAATAACATTCCTTGCGGCTTGCGCTTGACTATTTGATTTACTAACAAAGTATAGTCTTGCCTGGCTTGCGGGTTGTACGGATCTATAAAGGCTTGATTGCCCGGAACTTCTCCGAAGTCCTCGTTAATTCCTGCGTCTTGAACTACTGTTAAAGTAGTCTGATTTTTACCGTTGATAGCGAGGGTTTGCTGTCTGTCGGAACGCTGAGAATAAGTATAGCCAAAGTTCATGGTAAACAACCAAGCGTATACTTTTAAACCTCGCTGTTTGCCTTTGGCGATCGCCTTTTCTAACAAGTCGTATTTCTCGTAGCCGCGATTTCTCAAAACAGAAGGCCAAGCCGTAGGATTGTCTGCGACTGGTAGCAGCACTTGACCGTCATAAAATGTTTCTATATAGACTTGGTTGTAGCCTTTATTCACAACTTTGTCTAATACTCGATCGATTTCTCCGGGTCTGACATCGCAGGGATACAAACGCAGCCAAACTGCTTGGGTTTCGGGCCAAGTTTTTTGGCGGCATTCTGCTATTTCCCGCGCGTGTTTGTTCAAAACCGCAAAATATGCTTGCTGAGATTCCCGTTTTCCCGAGAGCGCGGCGCGGCGCAAGTCTTCTTTTTGATTGACCTGTTCTTGGGATAATTGGCAGTAGGCTGATGTTTGGGCAAAAGCTGGTTGATTTCCGATAAACGACCAAACAAGCTGGCTGATGAAGCTACTGGTTAAAACAGCAGTTACCGCACTTAAAAAGCGTCGCTGGTGTTGAAAATTCGCGATGCGAGTTGGTGCAATTTTCATGGGAGAATGGAATGGGGTTTTCTGGTTTAAATTGGGTGGCGATCGCATTTTTGCGATCGCGCTCAACAAGCAGCTACAAATTTTCTACTTTTTTCGGTTGACTTAGTTATGGCACAAGTCGATCGCACAATGCAAATTCTATCTGGCGGCTATTTAAATTCAATAAGGGCGATCGGGTAAGATAAGACTCCGCGATTAAACCGCTGCTATGTTATACAAACTTTCCTCTGCCTAAGTTTTGGTGCGTAGGCACGCACCTTCGCTAACTCAAAAATAAAGAGGGTAAAAAGCCCGGATTTGATATCATATCCAGTTCGATTTTTATGTATTTTTTCACTAAATGCTGCATAAAAAAGCGCCTGGATACAGTGGGCGCTAAAAGCAGTTGATATTTCTACTAAAAATTGTTAACACTCAAATATCAAGGATGAAGATGAATTGTTAAAATTTATCCTTGCTCCTAAATTTTGAGATTAAGCTCCTCTGTTAAGAGCAGCTTCAATTTGCTGAAATTCTGACTCAAGACGCTTTTTCAATTTTTCAGGAACCGGACGGTTGGGATAGGAACTGTAATGTCCTGCCAAAGAGTTTAATGCCGTCCGCATTGTCGTGAAAGAGGCCAGCTTGGTAAGAGCGGGATCGCGGCGGTATTCAGCAAAAAAATCGTTGATACTTGTGCGAGCCTTGGCTTGAGCGGCTGCTTTTTCCGGCGTGCCCTCTGGCAAAGTGAGCGCTGTTCTCAAGCTGTTCACTAATGCTAATGTGTCTTGACCATAATCTCCACTCAGAGTGGCCGGAACATTGGTACAGCCCGCTATGCCGATGACAACAACTAATACCAAGGCTAACAGACGGGAAATGTAATGCTTCATAAGGTTTAGAAAAATGGAAGCGAAAGCGGCAATCAAAATTAACCTTTATCCTATCTCGAATTGAGCTAATAATGCCAATTTTTCAAAAATTTTTGCAGTAATACCATGAAACAGAAAATTTGTCAATCTAAAATCTAAAATCTAAAATCTAAAATTGATTGATTTGTCCAGCAACGACGGAGAGAATTTGGGTTTGTCGCAGCCACTGAGCATCAAAAGCGCCTAAGTGAGTTGTAGTAATCAGAGTTTGAAATCGTTCTTGAATTGTTTCTAAAAGTTGATTTTGGCGGCTCAGATCGAGTTCTGCAAGTACGTCGTCGAGCAACAGTAAAGGCGCTTCGCCGACGACTTCTTCAATAAGCTGCAGTTCGGCTAATTTTAATGCTAATACCAGAGTTCGCTGCTGACCTTGGGATGCGTATTGACGAGCTGGGGTATTGTTAATGGTAAATATAATGTCGTCGCGGTGGGGGCCGACTAAAGTGGTTCCTTGAAACTGTTCTGCGATCGCCCTTTTTTGAATTTTCTCTAAAAATGCTTGCCGCACTCCTTCGAGATTATCTTTAGCGATTAATTCCGAACTTACTTCAATATTAGCATCGTATTTTACATCTAAAACTTCTGCTGAACCGCTAATTGAACGGTGCCAATTTCGAGCTAAAGGCATCAAACGCTCCAAAATTCGATCGCGCCTGCGGATGACACGAGCGCCCGCTGTCGCCAACTGTGCGTCCCACAAAGCTAATTCTGAACTGGGAATTGGGAATTGGGAATTGGGAATTGGGAATTGGGCATTGGGAATGGGGCATTCTGCGATATTTCGGTCTTCGGGAGTTTCATATCCGATAAATCGCATCTTGTCAAAACTGTCTGAAAATTCCGCTTTCCTGATTTCTTTAGAACGTTTCAACAGAGCGTTTCGCTGGCGCAAAATTTGGTTGTACTGCTGCAAAATGTGAGCGTAAATCGGTTCTAACTGGATAACTAGGCGATCGATCCAATTGCGCCTTCCTTCGGGCCCGCCGCGCACTAAGTCCAAATCCAAACAAGAAAATTGAACTACATTTAAGACGCTCAAAAAGTCTAAATGGCGGCGCAGCGGTTCACCGTTGAGCTTCAGTGTCCGACGCGCCTGAGAGCGAAGAGTTAAAGCTAAGTCGATGGCTCCGGTTTGACGTTCTAGTGTAGCATCAATTTGCCCGATCGGCTTTGAGTCGAGTATTAAATCGCGATCGCGCCCTACCCGGTGGCTTTTTAATGTAGAAAGCAACTCTACTGCTTCTAACAAGTTAGATTTTCCTTGAGCGTTATTTCCTACTAAAATGGTTTTGGGAGCGTCAAACGCTACCTTTTGATCGAAGTAGTTCCGAAACTGCCGTAGGTGCAGCGTTTTCAAATACATAATATTAGTAAGTGGTAATTGGTAATTGGTAATACACTCATCGTAGAACGCACCTTACGGGTTGGTAACCGCGAGCCTTGGCTCTGGCGGTTTTCGCCCAGCGTTACGCTCGCAATGACATTATAACGAAGTAATAAATGTTTAATCGTGAGACAATCTATTTAATCTTCATAGGGATAAATTTCGCTGTGAGCCAGGGGCTGAAACCCCTGGCGGACATTCTTGAAAATAGTACCCAATCGAGCGTTATAGCTAATAATGAAACATCGCTCAGCCTTCGTCAGCCGTTAACACTATTTTCTAGATTTGTAAAAGCGCAAGAACAGTTTTTCCATTTCGATCCAGACAAACATTAGAGCGCTGAAACCGAAGCAAACTAGCAACTCAAACCCCGTTAAATAATGAGTGCCAAAAAATGCTCTCAGTGGCGGAACATAAATCAGCATCAATTGCAGAATAGTAGTCACAATTACAGCCCCCCACACAAAAACATTAGTGAAGGGATTTAACTCGATAGTTAGCTGAGTGTTAGACCGAATTGCGATCGCGTGACCCATTTGTGCCAAACAAAGAGTTGTAAACACCATTGTTTTCCAAGCCTCGGGATCCCCAACATGGTTAGGGTTGGTGGTATATCCGTAAGCCCAGGACATCATCGCGATCGTCAAAATTGCAAAAATAATCCCGATCCGAATCATGTAAGAACCCAAACCCCGCGCAAAAATACTTTCTCGCGGACTGAAAGGAGGTCTTTTCATCACGTTCGGTTCCCCCGGTTCTACAGCCAAGGCCAAAGCGGGAACCCCGTCTGTTACTAAGTTCATCCACAAAATTTGCAGCGGCGTCAGCGGCACTCCTCCCAAACCCATTAAAGGTGCGGCCGCAATTGTCAAAACTTCGCCGATGTTGCTGCCCAAAATGTATTTAATAAAGCGGCGAATATTGCTATAAACCACTCGCCCTTCTTCAGCGGCGGCGACAATAGTTGCGAAGTTGTCGTCGAGGAGCACCATATCGCTAGCTTCTTTGCTGACATCGGTGCCGGTAATCCCCATGGCGATGCCGATATCGGCTTGTTTCAAGGCGGGGGCGTCGTTAACGCCGTCGCCGGTCATCGCGACAAATTTGCCCCAACTTTGCAAAGCTTGGACAATGCGCAATTTGTGTTCGGGGGAGACGCGGGCGTAAACGCTAACCTGTTCGACTTGCTGTTTGAGTTCTTCTTGGCTGAGCTTTTCTAATTCTTGACCGGTGAGAACTCGATCGCCTTCTGTTGCAATACCTAAATCGTAGGCGATGGCTTTGGCTGTCAACTGGTGGTCTCCTGTAATCATCACCACCCGAATGCCTGCATCGCGGCACTTCACCACAGCTTCCCGCACTTCCGGGCGCGGGGCGTCCAGCATACTGACGAGTCCCAGCCAAATCATGTCTTGTTCGCTGGTTTCCTCAGAACCTTCGGGCGGTATGTTTTCCCAGAGTTTGTACGCAAACCCGAGCACTCGCAAACCGCCGCTTGCCATGTTGTTGTTTTCCACGAGGATGCGATCGCGCATTTCCTGGGTTAAAGGTTGTACTCGATCGCCGACTATAATCCCTTTGCAGCGCTCCAAAGTCAACTCTGGAGAACCTTTGGTCAGCATCAAATAATTCGACTGCTGTCCTGCTTCTGCGGGAAATCCCGAATTTCCCGATCGACCCGGCACTTCGCAAATCACACTCATCCGTTTGCGTTCGGAAGAAAAAGGAAATTCCGCCGTCCGCGGCAGCAATTGAGACTGTTTTTCCTTATAAATGCCTGCTTTTCCCGCTACGCACAGCAGAGCTCCTTCTGTGGGGTCGCCTAAAATCTGCCATTCTTGCTGTTCTTGTTGCAATACTGCGTCGTTGCAAACTGCACAGGCAATTAATAAAGATTCGAGTTCTGGATATTCCTCTAAATTATTAATTTTGGTCGCTGTCAGGCGATCGGTAAAATCTCCGATCGGGGCATAGCCGTCGCCTGCCACGGCGACTGTGCAGTCGCCGGTAGACACTAGCTGAACTACCATTTTATTTTGAGTCAGAGTACCTGTTTTGTCAGAACAAATGGTAGTTACCGAGCCCAAAGTTTCTACTGCAGGCAGTTTGCGAATCAGGGCGTTTCGCTTCACCATCCGCCTAGTTCCGAGTGCCAGAGTAACTGTCACGACTGCTGCGAGTCCTTCGGGGACCACAGCCACAGCCATGCTCAGAGAAACTTCTAACAAATCTTCCCACCTGCTGGTATCGAACCCGAGGCTGCCGTTTTGGAAGGTAATCATGCCACCGATGACGACAATTGCGACTAAGGTTAGGGCACCGGAGACTAGAACCTTTCCCAACTGATCCATCCGCTGTTGCAGGGGAGTCGGTTCGTTTTCTACTGACTGAAGCATGGTGGCAATTTTGCCCAGTTCAGTTTGCATTGCGGTGTTGGTGACGATCGCCTTTGCTCGTCCCTGAACAACTTCTGTGCCCTGAAAAATCAGGTTTAGTCGATCGCCCAAGGAAGCATCTTCTGGAAGTTCTAGCTCTGCTTGCTTGGTGACTGCTAGAGCTTCTCCTGTCAAAGCAGATTCTCTGACTTGCAGATTTGATGTTTCGATCAAGCGTGCGTCTGCTGCTATTTTTACCCCAGCCTCCAACAGCATCACGTCTCCGGGTACAAGTTCCTTGGCTGCTATTTCCGAAGTTTTGCCGTCCCGCACGACTCGGACTAGGGGGGAAGCGAGGTTTTTGAGTGCTGCGAGGGCTTTTTCGGCACTTTGCTCTTGGAAATAGCCGAGAATGCCGTTGAGTATGACGATCGCAAAAATGGCGATCGCATCTTTGGGAAAAGTATTCGACCTGATGTCCAAAAAAGCCGAAATCACGGCCACACCCATCAGCATCAACAACATGATGTTGGTGAACTGATCGACAAAAATCGACCACGGACTGCGGCCTCCTGTTTCTTCGAGTTCGTTGGGGCCGTATTGCTGCAAGCGTTCTGACACCTGTTGGCTGCTCAAGCCAGCGTCTTTGTTGCTGCTTAGCTGCTGGAGAGTTTGGTCAATTGCTACGGTGTGCCAAGAAGAGGGAGAATTTGAAGACATAAATTACGATCGATCGTGGGGCATAAAGGTGGTTGCGGCCGGACAGCTACAGCCGATCCATCTGGCTGATTACAGTAAGAGAGTTTTAAGTTTTGAGTACTGAATAAAAAACTGTTTAACTTGGGACTGGTTTTGGGCGGTTCGATGCCGGGGAAGCAAAAAGCTTTTAACTTCAATGCGTCTGGCTGCTCGATCGCGCCGTTTGTATGCCTACGGCTGATAGCACCTATCCACCTTACTACTAAAAATTAGCAATTCCTTCGGCTTTTACACAGAAAAGAAGCTGAAAGCAAGAGTGACTTTAGTCCGGGGATGCAAGCGTGCGCTGCAGGTCAAAACCTACCTTAAAACAAACCTAATAAAAGGCGAATATCCTAACTCATCTATTTCGCTGAGTTTTAATGTTAAAAGAAAAATGGCCCTGCCTCGACAGGTCTCGATCGCCTATGTTGGTTTTCTCACCATCAACAATGCTCAGCTTGCCACACCCTTCCGTGCGACTAGCCTGTGGGAAGCAGAACATAGAACAGATAGATGAAGACAGTTTTTTTGCAACCACTGCGGGGACAAACAGTATATAGCTGGCTCTGGGGTCAAGTTCAATGACTCCCCAGAGCCAGCATCCCCGCGTTATGAAAGACCGGGGCCGGTCTTTCAACTTCCAAAAGCTGAGTTTTGTCGCTAAATGCTGATATTTCCGGCAAAAGCTGAGGCTGTGGCGATCGGGATCACAATCTTTTAGATTTTGCCCACACTCAATTCTGCTGCCATCCTGACATGGGGCAGAATTTTTGCTTTTTTCCCTATTCCCCCAGCCTTTTTTTACCAAAACTTTAATTTACTTAATACTTCTTAACAATTTGGCTTTTCCAGAGAAAGCCAACAAAAGCGATCGGCCCCTGAGATGGTTCGGGGCGGTTGAACCGCAACTGCAGGGGCGAAAAAAGCAAACTCTTCTTTTCTTTGTACGACCCCGCATCTACCGCAGGAAGGAGATTAGCCCGAACTTGCCCACCCAGACATTTACCTTCTTAGAGAGATAACTTTCTGTAATAATTTGTAATAAACAAAGACGGGCGAGCGTTGTATAAAGATTATCAGAGGGTTGAAACGACAGGCCAAAGTTAACAAAAACACTGATTGACAAGGTTTGTCGCATCTCATAAAAGATGTAAAAAATTCTAAGGTTTCTTAAACGTCCGTTACGATGTAACAATAGTGCAGGTAGCGGAAAGGGAAAACTCGATCGGACCAGCAGATTAGCTGGCATCAAATTTCAACCCTTGCAGGCACTCGTAGCCTGAACAAATTTAACTTAACGGTTTTATACCGCAACCAAACTCAATTAACTCAAGTAGGAGAGTTCTTTCATGTTTGACGCATTTACAAAAGTGGTTTCCCAATCTGACGCTCGGGGCGAATTTCTAGCTCAGGGTCAACTCGATGCTCTCAGCAGCATGGTTTCCGACGCCAACAAGCGGATTGACGCAGTAAACCGCATCACCGGCAACGCATCCAGCATCGTAGCCAATGCAGCTCGCACCTTGTTCGCTGAACAGCCACAACTGATCGCTCCTGGTGGCAATGCATACACCAACCGCCGCATGGCAGCTTGCTTGCGCGATATGGAAATCATCTTGCGCTACGTCACCTATGCAACATTTGCAGGCGACGCCAGCGTTTTGGACGACCGCTGCTTGAACGGTCTGCGTGAAACATACCAAGCTTTGGGAGTTCCCGGTGGCTCAGTTGCAGCCGGCGTGCAAAAAATGAAGGAAGCAGCAATTGCGATCGCTAACGACCCCAACGGTGTTACCCGTGGTGATTGCAGCTCGCTAATGTCTGAAATCGGCAGCTACTTCGACCGCGCAGCTAGTGCAGTCGGCTAAAAATAGCCAAGCGAACCTTTCTTGTAAAGAAGCGAGCATCGCATTTTTGCAAACAATCATTTTTGTACAAAAACAACACAACATTAGGGAGAAACCAGAACAATGAAAACCCCTTTGACTGAAGCAGTAACAGCAGCCGATTCTCAAGGTCGTTTCCTGAGCAGCACTGAACTACAAGTTGCCTTCGGCCGTTTCCGCCAAGCAGCAGCAGGTTTGGAAGCAGCCAAGGCTTTGACCGCCAACTCTCAGCGCTTGATCGACGGTGCAGCTCAAGCTGTGTACAACAAATTTCCGTACACCCAACAAATGCAAGGCCCGAACTACGCTTCTACCCCAACAGGTAAAGCTAAGTGCGCTCGCGACATCGGCTACTACCTCCGCATGGTAACCTACTGCTTAGTTGCAGGCGGCACCGGTCCCATGGACGAGTACCTGATTGCAGGTGTTGACGAAATCAACCGGACATTTGAATTGTCTCCTAGCTGGTACGTTGAAGCCCTCAAGTACATCAAAGGCAACCACGGTCTCAGTGGCGACGCTGCA
This sequence comes from Microcoleus sp. Pol12B4, assembly GCF_036701385.1. Lineage (NCBI taxonomy): Bacteria > Bacillati > Cyanobacteriota > Cyanophyceae > Oscillatoriales > Microcoleaceae > Microcoleus > Microcoleus sp. Pol12B4. Next base: position 13,512 of record NZ_JAUBQR010000006.1, read on the forward strand.
ACTGAAGCGAATTCCTACATCGACTACGCAATCAACGCTCTGAGCTAGATTTGCGTGATGCCCGGGATTGTAAGCTGCTGTTAGCTTAAGTGTTAGCGGTTGTTTACAATTCCGGGCATCTGCGATCCAAGCCTAGTTTTGCAAATACTTTTTTAAGCAGTTTTCAATTTTTACAGCAAAAAAGGAAGAAGCGAAGATGGCGGGACTAGCTGCAGCAGAACGGTTGGGAATAAAAGCATTTGAAGAAGCGGGACGGGTAGAACTGCGCCCCCACTGGACGCAAGAGGATGCGAAAGCAGTAATTCGCGCTGCTTACAGTCAAGTTTTCGGCAACGAGTATTTAATGTCGAGCGAACGACTTACCAGTGCTGAATCTCTGCTGCTGCAAGGGCAGATTTCAGTGAAAGATTTTGTGCGGTCAATTGCACATTCCGAAACCTATCGGAAAAAGTTTTTTTATCCGAACTCGCAAACGCGGTTAATTGAGCTTAATTATAAGCATTTGTTGGGCCGCGCTCCTTACGACGAGTCGGAAATTGCTTTCCACGTTGATTTGTACAATGCAGAAGGCTACGAAGCTGAAATCAATTCTTACATTGACTCAGTTGAGTATCAAGAAAATTTTGGCGAAAGTGTAGTGCCTTACTATCGCGGTTTCGCGACTCAAAGAGGTCAAAAAACCGTCGGTTTTAACCGGATGTTTCAACTGTACCGGGGTTTTGCTTCTAGCGATCGATCGCAAAACCAAACCCAAGCCCGGCTGACTTGGGAAGTAGCGAGAAATATGGCCTCGCCGATATACACGGCCTCCACCGGAAAAGCCCTTGGCGGCACCTCCGGCGGTTCTCGCGACCAACTCTACCGAGTCACCGCAATGCAAGGTTCCGCTAATTTTTTGCCTCAAGTGCGGCGGACTACTACCGAATATCTCGTGCCTTACGAGCAACTTTCGAGCCGCTTGCAGCAAATCAACAAACGTGGCGGCAAAGTGGTAAGTATTACCACAGCTTAAAGTTTGTAAAGACGGTTTTTTGGAAACGTCTTTAGCAAATTAGGACTAAGGCTAAAAAATTCTTCAATTTTATGTGTATAGGTAAGGTGTGCAGTGCACACCCTACTTTGAGGCATATTATCCTTAGTCCTAAAAATTTCAAGTGCAACCAAGCATTAAACTTTTGTCATTAATAATTTAGGAGAAAATCTGGTGGCGATTACAACAGCAGCGTCCAGACTAGGAACATCCGCATTGAGCGATGCGCCGAAGGTAGAATTGCGCCCGAACTACACCAAAGACGACGTTGAAACTGTGATTCGTGCGGTTTACCGTCAGGTGTTGGGCAACGACTATTTAATGAAATCCGAGCGACTCATAAGTTCCGAGTCTTTGCTGCGAGACGGCAGTTTGAGTGTACGAGAATTTGTACGCGCTGTAGCTAAGTCAGAACTGTACAAAACCAAGTTTTTCTACAACAGTTTCCAAACTCGGACGATCGAACTAAATTACAAACACTTGCTCGGTCGCGCTACCTACGACGAATCTGAAGTAGTTTATCACTTAGATTTGTACCAAACACAAGGCTACGACGCTGATATTGATTCTTACATCGATTCAGTAGAGTATCAAGAAAACTTCGGCGACAGTATCGTGCCTTACTACCGCGGCTTTAACACCCAGCGTGGTCAAAAAACCGTCGGTTTTACCCGGATGTTCCGGTTGTATCGTGGCTATGCAAACAGCGATACATCTCAACTAGAAGGCAATAGCTCTCGCTTAGCTGTCGAACTCGGCACTAACACCGCTACTGCTGTAGTTGGGCCTTCTGGCGGTAACGAAGGTTGGGCATATCGGCCTTCTGCCAGAAACGTAACTCCCGCCAGCACTTTCGGCGGTGCGGCAGCTTACGGTAAAGAAGGGCGGCTGGTGCGCGTGGAAGTTTCCGGCATTCGCACGGGTGGCTATCCCAGCGTGCGCCGCAGCAGCAAGGCTTTCATCGTACCTGTTGAGGAGTTGTCCTCGCAAATGCAGAAATTTCAACGCATGGGCGCGAAAATCGCCAGCATTACTCCAATTTAGTCAGTTGGCAGTTGGCAGTTGGCAGTTACTAGCTTTTAGTCAACCGTCAACTGTCAAAAGTCAATAGTCAACATTCAGAATCACCAATTACCAAGAAGCTTATGCTGGGTCAAATTGTAGCTGGAAAAAGTGGCAATACAGCTTCGGCTGGTCGCTGCTTTCGGTATGAAGTTGTGGGCTTGCGCCAAAGCGATGAAACAAATAATGTGGATTATTCGATTCGATCAAGCGCAAGTACATTTATCAACGTGCCTTACAATCGGATGAATCAAGAAATGCAGCGGATTACTCGCATGGGCGGGAAAATTGTCAGCATTCATCCTTTAAGCGCGAGTGCAGAATCATCCCATGAATCATCGGGTGATCACCAATAGTTTGGTTGCGGGGGCGATTAAAATCGCTCCTACAAAAGCTAGAAGGGGCGATGAAAATCGCTGCTAGACAAATAAAGTCCACTCCCAGCGGACTAAAAGTTAATTTAACCCGCCCAGGCGGGTTTTGTCTGTTTAGTAGCGATTTGAATCGGCGAGTTTCCCTAACCCTTGCAGGTTGTGTCTGGGTAGCAGCGATTTCAATAGCCGAATAACTAATAACTAATAACTAATAACTAATAACTATGGATTATTACGAATCTGACTCACCGCCGGCGGGTGTAGCTGAGGGCGAATCTTTAACTGTTGAACAGGCGATCGCAAATTTGCACTCCCAAGATTACAGTCTCCGGTATTATGCTGCTTGGTGGGTGGGCAGATTTCGCGTCAAGGAACCGGCAGCTATTGCAGCTTTAATTGCCGCATTGGAAGAAGAGTCAGAACAAACAAAAATCGGCGACTATTCCCTATTACGAAATGCGGCGCGGGCTCTGGGTAAATTGGGCGACAAACAAGCCTTGCCAGCTCTGATTCGCTGTTTGGAATGCGCCGATTATTACGTGCGGGAAGCGGCGGCTCAAGCTCTAGAAATGCTGGGCGATCGCGATTCTATTGAGCCGCTAATGAAGCTATTGGATGGGGGCGTAGTTGTTGCTGTGCGAGTACCAGGAAAATCGCACCTCGTGCAACCTTACGACTCGGTAATTGAAGCTTTGGGAACGCTGCAAGCGACAGAAGCAATACCCCTCATTTCACCCTTTTTAGAACACTCTGTGGAGCGGGTGCAGTACGCTGCGGCGCGGGCGATGTATCAGTTAACTGGAGAGCGGGTTTACGGAGAGCGGTTGGTAAGTGCTTTGAATGGGGATAATTTGCAGTTGAGGCGATCGGCTTTGATGGACTTGGGAGCGATCGGCTATTTGCCGGGAGCGCAAGCTATTTCTGAAACTTTAGCAGAAAATAGCCTGAAATTGATTGCCCTCAAAGGAGTTTTGGAGCATCACCTCAATCAACAAGAATCTCTATCTTTGTCAGATGAAGCTATCCAAGTTATGAACTTAATGGATAGTTTACTTTAAAAAATTAGTTCACAACTAAAATAGGATGGCTGTAGAGACTATTAATTGTCTCCTGTATATTTAGGACACAGTATCTGATGACACAGCAGTGCTGTTTCCCTACAGCATATCTGTATTTTAGGCAGGACACAGCAGTGCTGTTTTCCTACCTATTTTGATGAGAATGTTGGTGGGTGAGGTGGCAAAAAGTTCGATCGCGCGACCCAATCTACAATTACAATAGTCACAGTAAAGCTTATAAATAAATGGCATTAGAACTAATTCAGGCTGTCGAACAAGCAGATTCTTCCGAAGGCTTGTTAAACGCAGTCAAAGCACTGGCGGCGACTCCCTCAAAACAAGCAATTCCTACCTTAATTACAGTGCTCGGTTACAACAACCCAGGCGCCGCTGTTGCCGCCGTTGATGGGCTGATTCAACTCGGAGAAGCTGCCGTGCTGCCGCTTCTAGAACAGCTTGACGGCTACAATTACGGGGCGAGAGCTTGGGCTGTTCGGGCTTTGGCGGGAATTGGCGACCCCAGGGGTTTGGAGATTTTGCTCGATGCAGCGGCGAATGACTTTGCTTTGAGTGTGCGGCGGGCAGCCGCTAGGGGTTTGGGGACGATTTGTTGGCAACTAATGCCGGCAGAACAAATTGGAGATGCTCAACTTCGCGCTGTGAAAACGCTACTGCAAGCGTCCCGAGATCCAGAATGGGTGGTTCGCTACGCAGCAGCGGGGGGTTTGCAAGCTTTGGCGGGTGCTGCGACTGGTAAACCGGATTGGTTAGCGGAAGTTTCGGCCAGACTTGAGGAAATCACCCAAAGCGATCAAACTACTTCAGTTAGGGCTCGGGCTTTGCTTGCTAAGAAAATATTGTCACTTGGCTAGGGTTTGGGCGATGGTCTCTTCCAAGTCCCCTTGACTGAGAGTGGTTAATATAAAGACTTCTTGTACAGTTTTGCCCTGTCTGGCGATGACTTTAAATCCCCCGCGGATGGGTACTGACACTCTTAATGTCATGCGGGGGATGTGTCCTTTAACTTTGTTGATGACGCCCGGAGTGACTGTTTGAATGCCGATTTTTAGGGTGAGGCGCTCTAAAATTGGTATCAAACCGGGAAGGTGGGTAGAGTGATTCCAAACTAGGCGGCCTTTGGGTTGTGCGTTCATAAATATTTAACCAAATTCAACATACCCAGTCTAAGCCACCCCTGGCGGGAACCATTTTGAAATTCCCTCAACTTGTGTATCAATAACGTTACTGTGAGTGTCATTGCCAGCAAACCGAGGCAATCTCAAACCGAGACTTTTGATTCCTGGCGCGCAAGCTAAGATTTGATGCCGCAGAATTGTCCTGTACTTTTTGATGTTGTGGGTTGGTAACTGTCGGTTTTTCTAGTTGAGTGGCGATCGCCCCGAGCATTTCTGCTACGCTGCAAGGTTTTTTGAGATAGCCGTCCGCTTTGAGTTCCAGGGCTTTTTCTAGTTCGGAGGCTGTCATAAAAATAAACGGAATGCTGGCGGTTGCAGGGTGCGATCGCACGGCAGCAAATACTTCAAAACCATCGAGTTCCGGCATCATGACATCAGACAAAATTAAATCGGGAATTTGGGCAGCTAACTGGATACCAACTTTTCCATTCTCGGCGCCTATAGCTTCAAAACCGCGCGATTCCAGAAGTTCTAATACCGTTTCTCGAATTAAGTGATCGTCTTCAATTACTAATATTTTTTTCATTGGTTTGAGCTGGCTCTTTACTTTGTTTTTAGGGCTGTGTTATAATTGTTACAGGTCAGTTTTAAAGAATTCAATAGGGTTATTGCAAAAAACCGCTTTTGACTCGCACTTTTTACATTTTTGTGTATGCTCGCAGTTACACACAAGACTTGAGTTATCAGCAGCTTTACCTGGTGTACTAGCGGTAGAAGTCGCTCCGGCGTACCTAGGATTGTGAACGTATAAAATCAGCGATTCAATAGTTTATTTAATAAAGATTCCAGCCGCCTGACTCAAAAAGTTTCTATTTAAGTGGCGATCGCAGTTACGTGTAATTAATAAATCCGCCGATGAGCTAAGCGCGAAACTCCAACCTCTGCAGTTCACAAATTTCTGGCGATCGGGTAAAATATAACTTGCTGTATCGCTATTAAGTGAGGAAAAAGATATGTCAGAATTTCTAGACTTTCTCAGACATCAGTTTGCCTACGTTGCCATTGGCGAATTTAAACCCGGAAAATTTGAAGCGGCAGAACAACTTTTTGAAAAAGCCGTTGCAACTTATGCCACAGGTTTTAAGGGAGCATACCTGCTGCAATTGCCCAATACAGACAAAGGTATTGCCATCATTTTTTGGGAAAGCGTAGAAGATATGGCAGCCAATCAAAGCGAAGCTTATCAGGAAATATTGAAGCAGATGACGCCTTTGTTTGCCAAAATACCAGATACAAATGTTTATGAAATCGTCAGTGAAATTCAGCCCAAAAGTGAATGATTAAAAATTCTGCAACCTGCGCGTCATTCCCATACCCATCGGCGTTTTTCGCCCGACTCCACTGTAAAGTGCAAAATCTGCTAAAGTGTTAATTTGCTTGATAGTAGCAGGAGCTATATCCCCCATAATTCGGTAACTAATATCGCCGACGCAGCCAATAAATTTACTGCGAGAATCAGTACAAACTTCGGTTCGGATATCGAAGAAACTGGGAAAAATAGCTTCTGTGAAAGTAGGTTCGATCGCAATCCTGCTGTACTTGTTCCAGCGATTCGCTAAACTGCCGAAAATACTTTCTCTAGTCGGCATAGCACTATCGTATACACCTTGCCGAAAATTAGTAGGAGTGCAAAAAGTAAAAGCAATTTGGCGCTCAGTTTCCGAAGCTCTATCGAACAATTCGGCGTAAGTACAAAAGTTTACCCAAGGCTGGCTTGATTGCGGTTCGCTCAAAATATTAGTAATGTATATATTTGTAGGACCGAGATGACAAGGGATCTCGAAATTCAGTTGCTGCCAAAGTTGAGCTAGGCGATCGAACAAACCGTCATCCAGCAGAGAAATTCGCCACCAAATCGGCGTATTTTCCTGAATTGCTTGCTTGTGTTCCCACTGTACAGTCTGCGGAATAGTGCTGGAAGCCGGAGGCAAAACTCTCTTTTGTGGCTGTGGCGTACTGCTTTTATAAGATTCTTTTCTGCTTACTTGAAAAGGGCTTAAAGTAAAAGCTTTTTCATGAGATGGGTCGTGCAAGTACGCGCTCAAATCGCTGTCTACAGCACTCACAAGGTTCAAAAACAAAGCGTGGAGATGCCGCCCCGTTAAAAACTGGGATGGAATTGGTGCAACTGGCCGCAGGTTTAAAACAAGGCTGTAGGGCATTTTTAAATTTATATACTGTGTCTGTATATATGTTCAGCTAGTATTAATACTACAGCTAAGTTGCAACTTAGATTAAGGAATTTTAATCACGTAAGGTGCACAGTGTGCACCTTACGTTTACGACGATTTGTAGGTCGGGAACACCTACATTTAGGTTGTGATGTTGAGGCCAATCTCTGTGCGGTAAATTTTTAGGCGATCGAGATTTCTGGCGACAAATAAACGTCTTGGATTGCGTGGAACAATTTTACACCTTCTTCAAAGGGACGCTGAAAAGTTTTGCGACCGGAAATTAAGCCACAGCCGCCAGCGCGCTTGTTGATTACTGCCGTGCGAATTGCTTCTGCAAAATCGCTTTTCCCTGAAGCACCGCCGGAGTTAATTAAACCCATCCTTCCCGCATAACAGTTGAGAACTTGATAGCGAGTTAGATCGATCGGGTGATCCGTTGTCAAATCCGAATAAACGCGCTTGTCGGTTTTGCCGTAACTCTTGCCGCTTGCTTTAGCAACTGCTCCATAGCCGTTGTTGCATTCGGGCAATTTCTGCTTGATAATGTCAGCTTGAATTGTCACTCCCAAGTGATTTGCTTGCCCGGTTAAATCGGCTGCAACATGATAATCTTTGTCTTGTTTAAAGATATCGTTGCGGAGATAACACCACAAAATTGTCGCCATTCCGTATTCGTGAGCGTGAGCAAAAGCTTGACTGACTTCTTGGATTTGTCGCGTCGATTCCGGAGAACCAAAATAAATTGTTGCTCCCACTGCAACTGCTCCCAAATTCCAAGCTTGCTCGACGGTAGCAAACATTATTTGGTCGAATTGATTGGGATAAGTCAGCAGCTCGTTGTGATTGAGCTTGACAATAAAAGGGATTTTATGCGCGTATTTGCGAGATACGCTTCCCAAAACTCCCAGCGTTGTCGCGACAGCATTGCAGCCAGCAGAAATTGCTAATTTAATGATATTTTCGCTGTCAAAATAGATGGGATTCGGTGCAAAAGAAGCGGCTGCCGAGTGTTCTATTCCTTGGTCTACGGGCAGGATGGATAAATAGCCGGTATTTGCCAAGCGTCCGCTAGAATAGAGTTGCTGAAGCGATCGCAAAACTTGAGGATATCGATCGGTTTGAGCAAAAATGCGATCGACCCAATCCGGGCCCGGCAGGTGCAACAAATCTTTAGAAATTTTTGCTTGATGGGTGAGCAAGTCTTCGGCTTCGTCGCCAAGCCAAGATTCGATCGAACTGGGAACTGATAGTGTAGCTGTCATACAGATTTCCCTCTCAATTTCAATTGCAGGCTGATGATTGCAGACATTAACCTTGCTGATATTGTAGCGAAAAAATCATATTTTCCATCCCGTCAACGCTCGACCCAGTTTTTAACAAGTTAGCGACAACAGCAACTAGGACGCGCTACTCTATAATAAGCTGGCAGTTCAGCCGGATCTGCGCTGCCAGCGATCGCCGATCGACTCACAACTTTGCCATCACAATGTCATACACTTACTTTGATTCTGAAAACGGTCACAAATCCTTCGAGATGCCCGGTGCCAGGCCCCACTACAACCCCGATCGCCCCGGTCAAGTAGAGCATATTTTCCTCGACATAGTGCTGAATATTCCCAAACAAAGCTTTCGTGGCACTTGCAGCATCCGCATCAATCCAGTCCGCAGCGGTATTGACAAATTAACCTTAGATGCGGTCAACCTGAATATTAAATCAGTAAAAGTCGGCGAAATTGAGCAAAATTTCGACAGCGATGGCGAAGTGCTGCAAATTCAACTACACGAACCAACCGAAGCTTACCAAGCAATTACAATTGCGATCGAATACTCGGTCGAAAAACCCCAGCGAGGACTCTATTTCGTCGGCCCGGACAAACACTATCCAGACAAACCAACACAAGTTTGGACTCAAGGCGAAGATGAAGATTCCCGCTTCTGGTTTCCCTGTTTCGACTATCCTGGACAACTCGCTACTTCGGAAATTCGGGTGCAAGTTCCGAGACAACTATTTGCTATTTCCAACGGGGAATTAATTAGTACAAAAAACGAAGGCGACGATAAAATTTATCACTGGTCCCAAACCCAGGTACACCCGACTTACTTAATGACCTTAGCAGTCGGAGATTTTGCCGAAATTAAAGACGAATGGAACGGCAAACCAGTTAATTATTACGTGGAAAGAAGCCGCGAAGCAGACGCTAAGCGCAGCATGGGCAAAACGCCTCAAATGATTGAATTTTTTTCTCAAGCATTTGGCTATCCTTACCCTTTTCCCAAATACGCTCAAGTCTGCGTCGATGATTTCATCTTCGGCGGTATGGAAAATACTTCCACAACTTTGCTGACAGATAGGTGCTTGTTAGACGAACGTGCCACCCTCGACAATCGTGGCACTGAAAGCTTAGTCGCCCACGAATTGGCTCACCAGTGGTTCGGTGATTTAGTAGTAATTAAACATTGGTCTCATGCTTGGCTGAAAGAAGGTATGGCTTCTTATTCCGAGGTGCTGTGGACTGACAAAGAATATGGCAAAGAAGACGCGGCTTACTATATGTTAAATGAAGCCCGCAATTATTTAGCTGAAGACAGTTCCCGCTACCGGCGCCCGATCGTTACTCACGTTTACCGCGAAGCCATTGAATTGTACGATCGCCATTTGTACGAAAAAGGCGCTTGCGTCTATCACATGATTCGCGCCGAGTTGGGCGACGAATTATTTTACAAAGCAATTCACACTTTTGTGGGGGATAACGCTCACAAAACTGTAGAAACGATCGATTTGCTCAGGGCGATAGAAAAGGCTACCGGTCGCAATCTCATGTTTTTGTTTGACCAGTACGTTTATCGCGGCGGTCATCCAGATTATAAAGTTGCTTATTCCTGGGATGGCGACAGCAAATTAGCAAAAGTTACTGTCACCCAAACTCAGGTAAAAGATAGCAAAAATGGCAACGGCAACAGCAAAGAGGTTTTTGACCTAAAAATTCCCATAGGCTTCGGTTACAAGCCGGAAAAAGATGCAGAAGATAACATTTATGTACGTTCTACTGCTAACCTAAAAACTTTCACAGTCAGAATATACGAACGCGAGCAAAGCTTCTATTTCCCCCTAGAAGAGAAGCCTGCGTTTATCAGTTTCGATGTCGGCAATAGTTACTTAAAAACAGTCGTTTTAGAGTATGGAGTTGCCGAACTCAAAGCTCAGTTGCAGTTCGATCCAGACCCAGTTTCCCGGATTTACGCTGCCCACGCTTTGGCGAAAAAGGGAGGGCTGGAAGCGGTGAAAACGCTGTCAGAAGTTCTCAAGAAAGAGCCGTTCTGGGGAGTACGGGCCGAAATTGCCGGTCAGTTAGCTGAAATTAAACTCGACCAAGTTTTTGAAGGTTTAGTAAGTGGTTTAAAAGATAAAGATGCTCGTGTTCGTCGCGCTGTGGTGAATGCGCTGGGTAAAATCCAAACTCACGAAACTTATAAAGCGCTGAGGTCGATCGTCGAAAAAGGCGACGACAGCTATTACGTAGAAGCAGCAGCAGCGAGTGCTATGGGTTCTATTGCAGGGGCTAACCCCGACGAAAAACCGACCGACGAACAGGTACTGAAAGAGTTAAAATTGGTGCTCAAAGAGCGTCAGGGCTGGAATGAGGTAGTGCGATCGGGTGCGATCGCAGGTTTGGCGCAGATGAAAACTTCTGAAGATGCGCTGAATCTAATTTTGAAATACACAGCCGCGGGTACTCCGCAAGCTTTGCGCTTGGCTGCAATTCGATCTTTGGGCACAATTTCGACTGGTCAAACGAAGGTCAATTTAGAACGGATTTTGCAGCGATTGGCAGAATTATCTAAAGAGACGTTTTTCTTGACTCAAGTCTCTGTAGTAGTGGGATTAGGACAAATGCAAACTCGCAAAGCAATTCGCATTTTGCGTTCTTTAGCTGACCAAACTCCCGATGGTCGCGTCCGCCGCATGGCTGATGAAGCTGTGCAAAGAGTGCAGAAAAATGCTGGTTCTGATGCAGCGGTAAAGCAGTTGCGGGAGGAATTAGACCAGGTGAAAAAGGAGAATCAAGATTTGAGGAGTCGGATGGAGAATTTGGAGGCTAAGGCGAAGAAAGATTAGGTGTAAAACCCCATACCGGCGTAGATAAAGGCAGATATTGGCGATCGGCTTTTATCGGCTTGTCGGTAGAGGATAGCGCGCGGTTATTATAATAATATAATTGTTCAGTGGGAGTGCATTTAAATTTGCTACTTTCCACAAAGTCTAAAAGCCAAATATCTCTATTCCTCACTTTGTTCTTGTCTCTAATGGGGACTCATGTAGCATCAGGATACAATGTTTATTTTTTAGTGGTAAACAGTTCATGAGGTTGCAGCAGCTTTTGCACCCAGACATATTGCATAAATCATGACATAAATCATGAGTATAAAAACCGCTTTACTGATTGAGCAATCGGGGGTAATTCCCTATCGCATTCAAGACGGAAAAATTGAAGTAATGCTGATTACTTCTTCGGCTAGCAAGCGCTGGGTGATTCCTAAAGGATTAATTGAACCTGACATGACTCCCCAAGATTCCGCCGCCAAGGAAGCTTGGGAAGAAGCAGGTTTGTTGGGTAAAGTGTTTCCGGATTTGCTGGGAACTTACGAGTATCAAAAGTCCGGCTATATTTGTCAGGTAGGAGTATTTTTAATGCAAGTGCAAGCCGTTCTGGAAATTTGGCCGGAAGCTAGCAAGAGAAAGCGGCAGTGGGTAAGTATTCCTAAAGCAATTAAGCGGGTTAACGAACCGGAACTCAAACTCATTCTTGCGGATTTGCCGAATAGGTTCTGGTGAAAAGTTATCGGTAAGGGCGGCTTTACCAAGACTTTGGTTTTTAACCATAAATTCTGGTGAACTCGCTAAAAGAACAAAATGACTGAAGACTATATGCTGTAAGATTCTGGAGATGCGATCGCCCGGAGCCATCTCCTCAGATGACCAACCTTAACCCGATTAAAATTCTCTTCCTGAATGACCTGCGCGAGAACAAGCCCGAACGTCCAGGCTGGTCACTCACCTTCGGAGCCATCTGTGCAGATGCAGCCGCCGTTTGCCTCGACGATGGAGGACACTCTATCCCTGTGACGCTGACAATCGAGGGGATTCAACCCTGTGAAATCCAAATTCAATGGGATGCGATCGATGATACTATCCGTCGGTTCAACGCCGATCGGGAAGTTGCCACTGAATATGGAGCCTACGGTATCGCGGCGCTCATCATGCCTCACCTCACTGGACTCATCATCATCGAACGCTCAGTCAAAGGTAAAGGCTTAGGTTTTGACTTTTGGCTTGGTTCGCTCGAAGATCCAGGCACGCTATTTCAACGCAAAGCCCGCTTAGAAGTCTCCGGGATTCGTAAAGGTTCTGACAGCATTATTCAAGCCAGAGTTAACATCAAATTAGAACAAATCCGCCCTTCAGATGACGTAGCTCCTGGCTATGTATCTGTTTGAGTTCGGTACTCCCAAAGCACGGATCGTCAAAAAATGCAGACCGTAGAAGCCCTTCACCACGAAGCAATGGAACTGGTCGATCGAGCCGTTCTCGCCCGTCAGTGCGGTGATATCGACCAAGTGACTGCACTCACCAGAGCCGCCTTTGCGAAAGAACGGGCGGCAGCGGATTTAGTAGCAAACGAATGGAATTTTGAGCCTACTCGTTCTATACTGCATCGGAGCGCCGCCGTACTTGCCATTGAGTGTGCCCAACTCTGGGAAGCAGAACGGCTGATTGGACGTGCCCTCGCAGGCACTTCTCCCACGGACATTGCGGATGAACTGCGTGACCTGCTTATAGAAGAAATTTACTCGCAGCGCCAAGCGATTGGAGCTTAATTTATTTAGGCGTTAGCTGAGAGGAAAGGAATGCTTTCGGCTAAGTTATCCTTAACTTGAATTCCCTGTTTTCTCGCCCAAAACTGGCTCAAAAAGTGAATTTGCCGCAAGCCGACAACTAAATTTAAACCGGGTACAAAAATCCACCATACGGTTAGCGGTTCTTTAATTCCTTCTTGGCGGTACAATTCGTTAACTGTCTTGTAAAGTTTGAACTGCACGATGTAAATCCAAGCAATACCTAGCAAGGAAAACCAACCAAACCATCCGGGAACGTCAGGGTCGAGTATCCGCCAAGCTTGGGGGACGGCTACTCCTAAAACAAAAGGAAGCAAGCAAAAAGTTCCCGACCAACCGCTGCCGTTATAGCGACGCAATTCTTCTTGAATAATCCATTTGTACCATCCGTAATATAGCAGCAAGCTGACTCCAGACAGCAAAATTACTCGCCACAAAGAGCGCGGTTTACCTAAAGGTTTGTCGGACATATTTAAATGTAAGATATGAATGGCTATCTTGATTGTATTAACATTTGTTAATTATTGCAAAATCATTTCTCGAATCGATCGCGCTGTTGCAGGGGCCAGCAGAACACCGTTGCGATAGTGGCCGCTGGCGATGAGAACGCGATCGTTACCCGGAAGCGTCTCGATAATTGGGGCCGGCCGCCCTTCCGGACGCGGGCGCAATCCCGACCATTTCCTGATGATTTCAGCTTCTGCTAAGGCGGGACAAAGCAAACTCGCCCTCGCCATCACTTGCGCCAACATATCAGCATTCGCCTGAATTTCCCCGCCATTTTCTGAAAACTCCACCGTCGCCCCCACCCAATATTCCTGATTTTCCAAAGGCACAATGTGAACGTCATCGCACGTAATTACCGGCTTAAAATCTGGGTTTCCTACAGGATTGGCCGATCGCAAATGCAGCGCTTGTCCCAACACCGGGCGAATGTCAACCAACTGATTTAAGGATGCAGTCACAGCACCAGAACCCAAACCAGCCGCCACAATTACTCGATCGAACTCCAAACTAGCAGCAATCGCCGCTGCTTCAACTTCCACGCCAAACTCAAAAATTACCCCATTTCGTTCAGCAGCATCAACCAAAGCCAAAGTTAGCGCCGTCGGATCGACTTGCCGGTCTTGAGGCGAATAAATCGCAGCAATAATCTGAGCATTTAAATAGAGATGAGGGCAGCGATCTCGCACTCGTTCCACATCCCAAAGTTCCAATTGCCAACCTTGAGAACGGCGAGTTGCTATCAAATTTTCCCACTTAATTAAATCCTCTCCCTCGGAAAAAAGCATTAAAATTCCTTGTTTGTTAAAAGGAATTTTTCGCCCCGTAACTGCTTCCAATTCGGGAATCAAAGTTTCGTAGCGCTGAAGGCTGGTTTCCCTCAACTGCCAATTTCTACCCTTAGTTTTGTGGCTGATAACTCCCATCAAAACACCGAGTGCAGCGCCAGTCGAACCTTGTGCCGGCGGCTGTTTGTCGAACACAGTAACTTTCAGTTCGGGAAATTGACTTAGTTCAAAGGCGATCGAAGCCCCAACAATACCGCAACCAATAATTGCAACGCGAATCATTCAATTTTAAATTTTAAATTTTAGATTTTAGATTTTAGATTTTAGATTTTATAGAAGTTTTTCGTATGGTTCTGAGCGCAAAGCGTGTCAAATTAACAGTAAAATCCTCTGTTTTTATCGTTTGTCTCGAAGTCTCGATCCCCCTAAATCCCCCTTAAAAAGGGGGACTTTGAATGCTCTGCCCCCCTTTTTAAGGTGGAGTTTGAATACTCTTGTCCCCGCCTTACTCAGGGGGGTTAGGGAGGATCTAGACTCGACGACAAGCGATATTTATTATGGGTTTCAGTCTTAATTTGACACCCATCCATTGCCAAGCCTACAAACCCCTAAAGCTATTAAGCTTTAGGAATTAGCTGCAAAAAGGTATCGAAATCATTGACAGCTTTTTGATAGCTGGCCGTGACTTTTGCATAGTCAAGCTCTTTAGCAGCAAGATCGATGTTAACCAACTCGCTAAACAAACTCTTAGTTAAATCAACAGCTTGTTGTTGAGAACTAGGCAACAAACTCGCAGAGACGGTTTTCATGGTGTTCCGCAAGTCGCCTAGAGGCCCGTGAATGTAAGTTCTGGTATCAACCCAATTTTGTTTTTGAATTAAGGTTCCCAGTTTATCCATGCGCGATCGGAACTCGGTCAGAGTAGGAACATAGCGCTGAATTTGCTGGGTTTGGGCTGCTGTGTAAGTCGTTGGAACTTTTGCTTCGACACTGCTGCAACTAACCAGAAATGCCATCAAAAACGCCATCATCAAGGCAAAAATTGAACGGGGACGAGTCATATCGATTTTAGATTTTAGATTTTAGATTTCTCGTTCTCAGGCTCTGCCTGGGAATGCAGCTCGGCGAGGAGCTGGTTCACTGACCTAGCACCGAGAGTTATGTACAAAATATTATTTTACCTCCTGGCGGCGCAGAAAAGTGATCACAGAATTGCCAACTTTTTCTGACCAATGTTCTTGAGGATAATGCCCCGCTTGTTCCAGTGTGACTAACTCTGCATTTTGCAGGGAACCGACTAGCTTTTGAACTGGTTCAACACTCAGCCAAGGATCTGTCAAACCCCAAACAAATAAAGTTGGTCGAGTCCATCCTTTCAAGCCGGATTCAATTTCGGCCATTGACTGCGGCAATTGAATATTGCGGACAGTATTCATCAGCGATCGACCTGCATCCGAACTCTTCAAAAACGGGCTGCGGTAAACATCTAAATCCTTGTCTGATATTGTCTGGCGGCTGCCACCTTCGAGAGTTCTGTCAACCAAAAGCGGGTCTTGCGTCATCATGTCACCAATAAAAGGTAGCCCCAACTGCTGCATTTTCCAAGGCAATTTGATATCTGGTGAAACAGGTGTATTTATGATGGCTAAACGCTCAATTTTATCGGGATTGCGTAAAGCGTATTGAATTCCGGCTGAAGCTAAAAATCCTTGGACAACGAGGGAAAAGCGGTCTAATTCTATAGCTTGAATAAAGCCAGCGAGGGCGTCAACAAAAGCATCGGGAGTGTAGGCAAAGTCGCGCTTGTCTGGTTTTGTCGATCGCCCGTAGCCCACCCAATCAGGGGCGATCGATCTAAATCCCTGTGCAGCCAAATCCGGCATCATTACAGTCCAGGTAAAACTCTGGGATGGCAAACCGTGCAGCAGCAGTACGGGCAGTTTACCCGTTTCGTTAACCGGATTTGTTTCCCGATAAAACCATTGCAGCGGGCCTACTTCAACTATCTTCTCATCAATTAACATTATTTTACTGGTTATTTATCAAAGAATAAGGCGGGGAATACCCGCCCTACTTACCTAATAGTTGGGTGTGCATAGAACACCTTACCCAACTAATTACAGCCGCGTTTAGAAATTCATTTCAGCAGCTTGAACTTTTTCGACCTGTTTCTTCTTGAGAACCAGCATGATTTGAGCCAGCATGGTTATAGCCACGAAAGCCATCAATCCTTTAACTCGACCTGCACTTTGCAGCACAATCTCCACGTCTTTTTGACCGAAGCCGCCCACATTAGGATTGTTCGTCAAAAGTTCGCCTGCTGCAACTGTTTGTCCTTCGGAAACAATCAGTTCTGGGCCTGCTGGAATCGTATCAACAACGGCTGCACCTTGGGCAGGTTGAATTGTCACTTGATAACCGCCATCTTCAGGTTGAGCAATCTTAGAAATGGTGCCAGCTACCGAAGCATTGTAAACAGTATTATTGCTCTTTTCGCCAGTAGGATAAACCTGACCGCGACCGCGGTTGCCACCAACATAAATTTGGTATTTGCCATAGTGAACGGACTTGTCAGTTTCCGGATTAGGCGACAAAACTGGGAATACCAATTCTTTGTACTGTTCTCCCGGTACTGGGCCCACTAAAACAATATTTTCTTGGGTTTCGCTGTAAGGTTGGAAGTAAAGATCGCCGACTTTTTCCTTCATTTCTTCGGGAATTCTGTCAGCGGGAGCAATTTTGAAACCCTCGGGCAACATCACTACAGCGCCTACATTCAAGCCGCTTTTGCTGCCGTCGCCCCCAACTTGTTGAACGTTAGTATCGTAGGGAACTTTGACAATAGCTTCAAACACCGTATCTGGCAAAACAGATTGCGGTACTTCAACTTCAGTCGGTTTTGCACCGAGGTGACAGTTAGCGCAAACAATCCGGCCTGTTGCTTCGCGGGGAGTAGCGGGTGCAGTTTGCTGAGCCCAGAAAGGGTAAGCAAATGCTGCTTGGGGAAGTGCGATATCGCTGGTGAGGAAAAATCCTGCAGCGGCGATCGCAATTAAGGCTGTTTTCGCGATCGTCCTGGCACTGCGGCGAAATATCGCAGATAAATTAGTTTGTGGCATTAGAGTATTCAATCTCAAAGGTCAGACAATTTTGGATTTTGGATTTTGGATTTTGGATTTTGGATTTTGGATTTTGGATTTTGAGAGTGCTTTAGGGATGCAATTATCTATGGTTTTCACCATTCACCCCCTATCTAAAATCTCCTATCTAAAATCCAAAATAGTTTAAGACCACCAAGGTGCTTCGCCGGTGCGGAAATCAGTTTCTGTCCAAGTTGTAAAAGCGATCTTGTCATCTGCGACAGTGGCGTGGGCCAGGGCCAGAGACAAAGGCGCGGGGCCGCGCACCACTTTGCCCTCATTGTTGTATTGAGAACCGTGGCAAGGACAGATAAACTTGTTTTCGCTAACATTCCAAGGCACGACGCAACCCAAGTGAGTGCAAACTGCATTGATGCCGTAGTCGGCGATAGATTGGTCTTCTTTCACCACAACATAGGTGGGGTCGCCTTTGAGACCTTGGGCTAAGGTGCGATCGCCCGCAGGGTGCGAAGTCAAATATTCGCTAACGATGATGTCGTTACCTAAAGCATCTTTAGCTGTCACTCCGCCGCCAACTGCCCCACTCGACGGAGGAACAAAATATTGGACAACGGGATAGAGTGCGCCGAGTGCAACACCTGTGACTGTACCGAACGTCAGCAAATTCATAAATTGGCGACGCCCCATATCGGGAACATCGGGATTTCCAGCAGAAGATTGAGCCATGACCTGCCTTTACGGTTTTAAGTTACGTTTGTTTGTTTGTTAGCTGTTAGCGAACCTGTACGTGCAGAGGAAGGAGGATAATTGCCGTTAATCTGCTCGCACAAATTTTAGGCCGCGAAAATTCCTTTTAAGAATGCGCCTTCCAGCCTTTATTAGAGTATTATTACATTTTTTGAACTTTGTCTTTTATTGTTTAATGGATTAACTCAGGAGCAACCATGACGGGCAAGGATTTACACCAACTACTGCTAGAAAAATGGGGAAAGTCTTACGATATCAGATTGCGGCGAACACGGGGCAAGATTTTTGTGCAAGTTATGTGGAAATATCTAGAACAGGCATCTTTTCCCATGACGGAGGCTGATTATTTCGAGCATTTGGATGCGGTGGCCAATTACCTCAACGGCTGGGGGAGCACAGAACAGGTGAGAGAATACATCGTAACTACTCGCGATCGCCCGCGCTTGGGTAAAGCTGTCAGCGTTCCCCTAGATTTGGGTGAAAGAGCCTCGGAGTGGTTGTTAGACGAGTTTTGAATCACTCAGTGGATTTTAGATTTTAGATTTTAGATTTTAGATAGACTCCACAGCCGGGATCTGGGGGAGTTCCCTCAAGTTTTGTGTCGCGCCGCGGCTGGATGAGTTGAGCCCAAAGTCCCGAAAATCGCTCGGCGAGCTTGTCATACGACTTGCCGCTGGTGAGAAACTAAGCTGTGGCGCATCTAATTTGCACGGGTGTTTTGATTCAAAGTCTTGTGTGGCGGGCTTTGCTGCGCGCGCCCTGCTGTGGGATTTAAATGCTGCAACAGCTTGTGGGGCTTTTTAGGGGCTTTTTAAATTTTGGGTGATCGGACTTCTAGCTTACCAAAATCATCGGAACCAATTTCTGTCAACAATTTCACATACAATGAGTGTCAGATATCTTGTGAAATTTAGGAGAATGTTGTAATGGGTGTTGCACTGGGAATGGTTGAAGTCTTAGGATTTCCCGCTGCAGTAGAAGTTGCGGACTCAATGGTGAAAGCAGCCCGTGTTACTTTAGTTCGCTATGAGAAAATAACCCGCGCCTACTGGACAATAATAGTGCGAGGAGATGTTTCTGAAGTGCAAGCAGCCGTTGCTGCTGGAATTGAATCAGTTAAAAAGGTCGATGGCGGAAAGTTGCTATCGTATCACATAATTGCTCGTCCCCACGAGAATCTGGATTACGTTTTGCCGATCGGCTATACTCCCGAAGTCGAACAGTTCCGAATGTAGTCAAAGTTTTGACAAAACTTTGGTGTGGAATTTTAACTTTTAGTAATTATAGAGGCGCGGGCGATCGCGTCTCTATATTTTTTTGGCTGTGAGTCGATATATTTTTGTGCTGTGTTTATCTGCGGTATATTTTGCCGAAACAAAAGCCAGAATAATTTGTAATTCTTAACCGCAGATAAACGCAGATAAACGCAGATAATACAATCACCCGGTAATCAAATCACTGGCGGTGATTGTGATCTGAACTCCCTTCAAAATTCCGATGATTTGGCCATTTTGACGAATCTCGGTATCTGAACCATTAATCACGGATTCAGAAATTATGTCTGCAAACGGAATTTGTTCCAGCGGAGGGGGATATGGAAGGCGAGAACGTACCAAAAGTTTATCTTCACCTTGTTTGAAGTCAGCAATAGTATCTATTCCATAATTCATCCAAAGCCTAAACTTGTCAGCTCCGCTGCTACCAACGAGATAGTCATCACCGTTCTTACCAAAAAATAAGTCGTCGCCCCTCCCGCCAATCAACGTTTCCCTGCCGTCTCCACCAAGGAGAGTATCGCTATACCTAGAACCTATCGCTACTTCGATGCTGGAAAGCGAGTCTATGCCCTGCCCGTAGGAAGCCCGACCTAACCCAGATTGGTCGCCGACTGACCCCAACTCGATATAGACGCCAATTCCTTTATCACTGTAAAATATGTCTCCAAATAATCTTCCATTACTATAAAATACTGTGTCGATACCATCCCCACCATTGAGCAAGTCATTGCCCTCTTCTCCTCCATAGAGCAAGTCATTGCCCTTTTCTCCATTGAGATTGTCATTGCCACCTCCTCCATAAAGTAAGTCATTTTCAGTCCCACCCCAGAGAGTGTCATTGCCAAACGAGCCATTGAGAGTGTCTTCGTTACTTCCGCCATAGAGCAAGTCATTCCCCTCTTCTCCATTGAGATTGTCATTGCCAAACGAGTCATAGAGGCTGTCGTTGCCCTTTCCTCCATAGAGCAAGTCATTGCCCTCTTCTCCATTGAGTAAGTCCTTGCCACCTCCTCCATAAAGTAAGTCATCTTCAGTCCCCCCAAAGAGAGTGTCATTGGCAAACAAGTCGCTATAGCGAATGTCGTCATTATACGAGGTGCCATAGAGAGTGTCATTACCAGCTCCGCCATCGAGCACATCATTGTCATACGAGGTGTTAGAGAAATCGCGACCGCCATAGAGCAAGTCATTGCCAAGTCCGCCATTGAGAGTGTCATTACCATTCCAGCCATAGAGCAAGTCATTGCCAGGATTGCCGTGCAAACTATCATTGTTATTGCCACCATTGAGAGTGTCATCAGCAGCCCCGCCCAAGAGAGTGTCATTTCCTCCTATGCCATAGATGATGTGGCTTTCAAAAATAATTGGTAGTGGGGGCGGTTGGCGCCGGAAGAAGTCGAAGAAGCCAGAAAAAAGACCGGGTTTTGGTTCTTGGGGGTATAAGAAGTCAGCAAGATAAGTGCCTTCTATTGTTACTACCATATATTTAATTCCCGATTGAGATTAAGAAACTGAAACAGTCAAAAAGCTAAAAATTTACAGTGTGGATTTTTCAAATGAACTTACTAAAAAAATTCACTCAAAAAACTAACAACTTTCCTCTCCTAGACAGCCAAAAAACTCAAAAATTATAGCTAGACTTTAGTGAACCAGGTTGACCCTCTTGCTAAAGTTTTACGCTCTTATTCAGTAATTTCACTGTGTTGGTATGTTATCTCTAAATTGAATACTAATGATCAGCTCGTGTCAAATCTTCATGTAAACCTTAAAAACTAAATCATTAAAATAACTTATGATTGCCAGCGAGAGCACCTAAAAAATAGTGTGAATTTAGGCTAAAAACCTTGGTCCCAGACATGGCACACTAAACTTTGCTAATGCGAATTGGATGCCTTATTGGTAAAAATTATTGAAGAGTTGCTAAATCAGCAATGATGCTGATATAAAACAATCAACTTACTCAAATATCTCAAAAGCTTAGCTTTACACAATATTTATAAGCTGTCAGAGGTAAATACTCTATTCGCGCTCGCAATAACTGAAACGATGTTTTTAAGATAAGTTGACAACAATCCCAATCTCGGCTAAAAATAGCAGACAAATTTAAAATTCAGATGTTCGGTAACTTTTACATTGTCTGCTATTCTTAATTCTCATCGTCCTAAAAGCTTTACCAAACCAACCCCGCCAAAATACAAGCTCAGCACCGCACCTCCTAAAAGACTTTGCGTTAAAGGGTCAGTAGAAGGCGTTAACACCGCTCCCAAAACTGCCGCTCCCAAAACTACATACCGCCAGCCGGAGAGCATTTGGTTAGAAGAAACTATGCCCAAAACGCCGAGCAATACTTGGACGATCGGGATTTGAAAAGCTAAGCCGGTGCTGAACATTAACAGCAGCACAAATTTAAAGTATTTGTCGATCGACCACAACTGCTCTACAACATCCGCTCCATAGGTAACAAAGAAGTTGAGCGCCGCCGGAATCAGAGCGATGTAAGCAAAGACTAACCCGCCCAAAAATAGGAAACTCGACCCGAAAAACACAGGCCCAAGCAACCTGCGTTCTTTGCGAGTCAAGCCGGGGAGAACAAACAGCGCTATCTGGTAAAAAATAAACGGACTGGCGAGGAGCAAACCGCTGTATCCGGCTACTTCGATAGAAACAAAAAAATACTCGCCGGGAGCTAGTTGCAGAAACTTGACCGGTCCGGCCGGTACTTCTAGCAGTTGGACGATAGGTTTAACTGTGAAAAAGCAACCGATTACAGCGATTACTACTGCAATTAGCGAGTAAAAAAGTCGCTGACGCAATTCTTCTAAATGGTCGAATAAAGACATTTCAACTTCGTCAGGAAGTTCGTCGAGAAATTCGTTTTCTAAGTTGCGAGAACCCATCGCACCGCCTGCGATTGGTGCAATGCTGTTTTCCTGGCTAATTGCTTCGAGATTGTTGTCGGAACCTTGTTCGGGTGTCTCCAAGTTTGAGGGAGCAGTCATAGGAAATGGGTAATTAGTAATGGGTAATGGGCAAGAGGGAATGGGTAATTGAAAATTGGTAATTGAAAATTGATAATTGAGAATAGTTATTTCATAATTGCTCCGACTTCATTCTTCATTCTTCATTCTGACTTCAGCAGCAGAATGAACGATCGATAATTAATCCGTGTAGGGGTATCAAAATCCGTGTAGTGCCTTCATTATTCAATCACGATCGCAATTTTGCCGATCGCGCGGCCGGTTTCGCTGTAAGCGTGGGCTGCTGCTACTTCTTGTAAGCTGTAAGTGCGATCGACAATCGGCTCAACTTTATCGGATTCTATTAACTCCCGCAAAGCCCCTAAATCGCTGGTGTTGGCATTGGCTAGAATGAATTTAGCTTTTTTACCCGATAAGAACCAGCTCGTTAACATCGGTGCGAGGTTGTCTAAACTCGGCAAAGTTGAGACATAAACTCCCTCTGGTTGCAGCACTTTTTCGCATTCAGCAAATGTTCTTGTCCCGACAGCATCTAAAATTATATCATATTTCTCGCTTTGTTGAGTAAAGTCAACTTCGGCGTAATCGAGAACAAAATCGGCTCCCAAACTCTTGACCAATTCTCTATTTTTGGCACTGCAAACTCCCGTTACTTCCGCATTCATTGCTTTCGCAACTTGCACGGCAAAAGTGCCGACTCCGCCGGAAGCGCCGTTAATCAATACTTTGTTTCCTGCTTGAATTTGACCCAAATCCCGGAGCGATTGCAAAGCAGTTAAACCTGCGATCGGTACTGCTGCGGCTTCTGCATGAGTGATGTTTTTCGGTTTAATTGCTGCATCCGATTCTGGCACGGCCGCGTATTCGGCGCAACCACCCCCATTGATGGGATTTAAGAAAGTATAAACTTCATCTCCGGGTTGAAATTTGGTGACTTCCCGGCCGACTTCCACGACAACTCCCGATATGTCAGAACCGACTATTCGAGGAAAGTTATATCCTGTTAATAGTTGCAGGTGTCCTTTCCGGATTTTCCAGTCTACGGGATTGACGCTGCTAGCGCGAACTCGCACTAACAATTCGTTGGATTTGGCGATCGGCTTTTCCAACTCTCGGTATTGCAATTCCTCGGCTGAACCGTAGCGATCGAACGCAACTGCTTTCATGGCAAATTTTCCGGTTTATTTCCAATAGAACACTCAATCCTTTACAATTACAGCACATTCGATCTAAATGTGACACAGTAAATTTAGCCAGCATTGTAGCAGCGGGCGATCGACTCTTGGAGGCCTCCAGACAGGACGCAGGCGTGAGGCAATAGGTTCGCTGGCCAGTGCGATGGCTAGCGATTAAAATTAATAGGGACGGGGCGGGCGATCCCATAACCCTGAGCATAATCTACTCCAATCTCTCGCAATTTTTCTAAGATAGTCTCGTCTTCAACAAACTCAGCTATAGTTTCAAGATTCATCGCATGGGCAATACGATTAAACCCTTCAACCAGCGCTTGAGAAATCAAATTATGACTAATATTCTTGACAAAAGCGCCATCTATTTTTAGATAATCAACTGGTAAATTTATCAGATATGCAAAGGAACTCAACCCACTGCCAAAATCATCTAAAGCAAAGCAACAGCCAATCTTTTTGAGTTCGCTCATGAAATATCTGGCTTGCTCAAAGTTTGCGATCGCTGCGGTTTCCGTGATTTCAAAACCAATGGTCTGTGGGGGGACTTGGTAGCGAGAAAATTGTTCGATTAAAAACATCAGAAACTGATTGTTACTAATGCTAGCCCCAGAAAGATTGATCGTATACAATCCTTGACTGAGAGCATCTTTTTCCGGCAATTTGTGATACTTCGAGAAAAAATTTTCGATAACCCAACAATCGATTTCTGTTATCAACCCGTAACGCTCGGCGGCGGGAATAAACTGAGCTGGAGATACTATTTTGCCATTTTCGTCCAGCATTCTAATCAAAATCTCATAATGCTCTACTAATGGTTTAGAGGTAATAGAGACAATCTTTTGGTAGTAGAGACAAAAACGATTGGTTTCCAGGGCTCGGCTGATTTGGGAAATCAACTGCCTCTCACCACGTTGTTTAATTAGTTCGCTATCATCTAGACTATAAATATGAACACAGTTGCGGCCTCTGGCTTTGGCGGCATAACAAGCTGCATCAGCCGCTCCCAAAAGCTCCCTCAAATCTTGGCTTTTTTGGTCAATAGCAACAACTCCAATGCTGACTCCGATGATAAAGGTTTTGCCATTCCAAATAAACCGAAACTGATGTACTAGGTCTTTGAGGTTTTCCGCAATCTGAGTTGCTTGAGAGAGCGAACATTGAGTGAGCAAAATACCAAATTCATCACCTCCCAAGCGAGCCAGCATATCATGAGCACGGACTCCCTGTTGAATAAGTGCGGTGATTTGGCGCAGTAGTTCATCGCCAGCAATATGACCTACGGTATCGTTAACGACTTTAAACTGATCTAAATCTAAATAACAGAGAGCGTGCTGGTGATTGCTATCTTTAACAGAGGCGAGCGCCTCAACTAAATGTTGCTCAAATCTTCGACGGTTGATTAACCCAGTTAGGGCATCGTGACTGGCTTCCCAAGAGAGTTGACGGGTGAGATAGCGCGATTCAGTAACATCATGAAAGACGATGACTGCCCCGATAATTTGACCTTGGCGGTCTCGAATCGGTGCTGCCGAGTCAGCAATGGGATACTCTGTTCCATCATGGGCAATCAAAATAGTATTGTTAGCTAAGCCCACAATTTGCTCCTCTAATAGAGCCTTGTCTATAGGATTCTCTACTGGCTCTCGCGTTACTTGATCGACAATTAGGAAGACTGTAGAGAAAGGAACTCCTTGAACCTCATGACTCTTCAAGCCTGTCAGTCGCTCAGCTATAGGATTGAAATATCTCACATTACCTTGGGCATCTGTAGTAATGACCCCATCGCCAATTGATTGCAGTGTCACTTGAGCCAATTCTTTTTCGGCAAATAGAGACTCTTCGAGACGTTGCCGTTCTTCAATTTCTTTCAACAGACGTATATTCTGCTTTTGGAGTCTTTGTTGCAGCCTTCCGATAGTTAGGTGGGTTTCGACACGAGCTAATACTTCTTCTACTTGAAATGGCTTAGCAATATAATCTACCCCCCCTGCAGCCAGCCCTTGCACCTTATTAAAGGTTTCATTTAGCGCACTCAAAAAAATTATTGGAATGTCTGCGGTGCGCTCGTCAGATTTTAATTTTCGGCAAACTTCATAACCATCAATATCAGGCAATTTAATGTCTAGTAAGATTAACTCCGTCGATGGCGATTGGGCAGCTCTGATCGCCATTGCCCCTGTGATAGCACTGCGAACTTTATAACCCTCTGCCCTCAAAGTATCCCTGAGCAGACGCAGGTTATCAGGCAGATCGTCAACAATTAAAATATTGGCTCGGTAGTTTGTAGCTCGATCGCTAACCCTATCGCTAGTTCTATCGACAATCATACTCATTTCCCTAGTTTCCTGCTAGAGGAATATAAACATATGCACAAATAGTATAGTTTAATTATTCGGTTAAAAAAGTCACTTTACCCACAAAGAAGTCCTGCGATCCCCGAGATATGGGGCTGGCAAGGGGGCGCAACCATACAAAATCTGAATAGTTCGGTTAGAGGCAGCCCCCCGTGGTTACTCTTCTTCGCTTCGCCTAACATCAGAAGAAGAGTGTTTCAACCCAAGCAGCCGATTTATGAACAAGCGCATTTCTCACATGGCAAGTCTACTCGTCTTTGCGAGCGGATGTCTAGTGCTGCTGGGTTGGCAATTTGACATCTCCCTACTCAAAAGTGGTTTTCCCGGTATGACTTCGACCATGAAAGCAAACACGGCAATTTGCTTTTTGCTGGCTGGAGTGTCTTTGAGATTGTTGCAGTACCGAAGAACCCGACTGCACGATCGCATCGCTCAAGGGATGGCAGGATTGATAATCATCATGGGTCTGCTGACCCTGAGCCAGTATATTTTTGGTTGGAAGCTGGGTATTGATGAGTGGCTTTTCCCAGATTTCGTGTCTTCAGCGACTGCTTATCCGGGAAGAATGGGAGTAAATACCGCCCTAAATTTTGTGCTGATGGGAGTAGGATTGTTACTGTTAGGGCAAAATTCCCAACGACACACTTGGTTGGCTCAGATTTTTAGTAGTGTTGCAGCTTTAATTTCTTTACTAGCTTTATTTGGACACCTATTCAATGTCGATATTCTTGAACGGTTGGTCACAATTACGACGGCTCAACCCGTAAACACGATCGTCACCTTTTTCATCCTCTATGGAGGAATTTTATGGCTCCGCCCCAAAGAAGGATTAATGCAAGTAGTAACCAGTCCCCTAGTTGGCGGAGTCATGGTTCGGTGGTTGCTGCCTTGGGCGACAATCTTTCCAGTCACACTGAACTGGTTGACTCTTCAGGGACAAAATTTAGGCTGGTATAACGTTAATTTTGCCTATACATTGCGTTCAACTGTTATGGTTGTCACGTTCTCAATTCTCATCTTGGGGACGGCTCGCTTTTTGAACCAGATAGATTATAAGCGCCAACAAGCCAAAAAAGAAATTAAAAAACTTAACGAAACTTTAGAGTTTCTTGTAGCTGAACGAACAGATGCTTTACAAAAATCGCAGGCTCGTTTTGCGGGAATTCTAGAAATCGCCAATGATGCAATTATTTCAGTCGATCGCACTCAACGCATTACCCTGTTTAATCAAGGGGCAGAAAAGATGTTTGGCTATAAAATTGAGGATATTTTAGGGGAACCACTGAATTTACTGCTGCCAGAACAGTTTAGAGATGCACATCAGCAGCATATCAAACAATTTGCACACTCTTCTACCAGAGCGCGAAGGATGGGAGAACGAGGCGAGATTTTGGGTCGTCGTCGAGATGGAACGCATTTTTCGGCTGAAGCCTCTATTTCTAGGCTGGAAATGGGAGACGAAACGGTATTTACTGTTATTCTGCGGGATATTAGCGATCGCAAGCAAGTAGAAGCATCGCTGGCTCACATGGCAGCGATTGTGGAATACTCTGGTGACGCAGTTATTAGCAAGTCATTAGACGGCATCATTTTAAGCTGGAACAATGCAGCAGAAAAAATCTTTGGCTACAAGGCTGAAGAAATCATAGGACAATCTATCCTCATTCTAATTCCATCCAATCTTAGCCACGAAGAACAAAAAATCCTAGAAACGATTCGACAAGGAGAAACGATTGAAAACTATGAAACCGTGCGTGTCCGCAAAGATGGACAGCTTATCCACATATCTTGTACCATATCACCTCTGAAGGACGCAAAAGGCATAATTATTGGGTGTTCTGTAATTAAACGCGACATCACAGAGCGCAAACGAGCTGAAATAAATCGCAAACAAATAGAGATGGCTTTACGAAACAGTGAAGAGCAGTTTCGCCATGCGTTTGAAGATGCCTCTATCGGGATGGCGATCGTTTCACTTGATGGGCACTGGATTAAAGTCAATCCTGCCTTATGTCAGATTCTTGGCTACTCCTCAGAAGAGTTATTAGCGTTAACTTTCCAAGACATTACCCATCCTGACGATTTAGACGGGGATCTTAGTTATGCACATCAACTATTAGCAGGAACCATTTCCACCTACAAAATGGAAAAACGGTATTTCCATAAACAAGGACATATTATTTGGATTATTCTTAATGGATCGTTAGTACAAGATGAACAGGGTAACCCACTACATTTTATTTCTCAAATCCAAGAAATTACTGCTCGAAAAGCAGCTCAAGAAACACTAGAACTTCAAAGCGTTATCATGAATAACATGGCAGGAGGAGTGTGTTTAATTAAAGCCTCTGACCTCATTATCGTCTACACTAATCCTACCTTTGACGCTATGTTTCGCTACACAGAGGGCGAACTCGCAGGTCAACCCCTTGGTGTCTTGAATTATGTCAATACAAATTTTACACCAGACGTAACCGTTCTAGATATCGTCACTCAAATTGAACTGACCGGGGAAGCGAAATATGAAGTCCACAATAAAAAGAAAGATGGAAGTCTCTTTTGGTGCAGAGTTCATACATCCAGGTTTGAGCATCCTGAATACGGAACTGTATATGTTGCGGTTCAGGAGGACGCAACAGAGCTAAAACTGGCTGAGCAAGCCTTGCAAGCTACCACAAATCGCCTCAACTTTCTTCTCAACTACAGCCCCGCGGTCATTTTTAGCAGTAAACCTGCTGGCGATTATGGAGCAACGTTCATCAGCGAAAATATCAAAGATATATTGGGCTACGAAAGCAGAGAGTTTTTAGAAGATTCTAAATTTTGGGTGAATCACTTACACCCCGATGATGTAGAACCAGTGCTTAATGGCTTAGCAAATGTATTCGTTAATGATTTTTATTTCCACGAATACCGCTTTCGTCGCTCCGATGGGGTTTATCGCTGGATCCTGGGTCAGCTTAGGCTAATTCGAGATCCTTCAGGTACACCAGTAGAAATCTTGGGATATTTAATTGACATTAGCGATCGCAAACAAGCTGAGTTGGAATTTCAGCAGGCAAATGAAGCAAACCAAGCGAAGACTGTCTTCCTCGCCAATATGAGCCACGAACTCCGCACCCCCCTCAACTCAATTTTGGGATTCACACAATTGATGAGCTATGAGAGCAATCTGACCCCTTCTCTTCAAGAACGTTTACAGATTGTCAATCGTAGCGGTAGACATTTATTGGATTTGATTAACGATATTTTAGATTTATCCAAAATAGAGAGCGGACGGATGACACTCAATCTTTCCGACTTGGATTTGACAAATTTGCTGGCTTCTATTGAAGAAATTTTCCAAGTTAAATTTCAATCTAAAGAATTGCAACTAATTTTCGATATAGCTCCCAACATTCCTAGATTCGTGCATAGCGACGAGAAAAAAATCTATCAAGTCTTGGTCAACCTGCTCGGTAATGCGATTAAGTTTACCAACCAAGGAAGCGTCACCCTACGAGTAAGAACAACACAAAGTGACAAAACATCCTGCCACCTATGTTTTGAAGTTGAGGATACAGGCGTGGGAATTGCGCCCACAGAAATTGATACCCTCTTTAAGGTATTTGTGCAAGCCCAAGCTGGGAATAATTTGAATCAAGGCAGTGGGCTGGGTTTAGCCATCAGTCAAAAACTCGTCAAACTCATGGGCGGTCAAATTCGGGTTAAAAGCACTTTGCACCGAGGTAGCACTTTTTCTTTTGAGATGCCTGTACAGTTACCTCAAGCAGAGTCCTTACCCCCAGAATTAATTAATCAAAGAGTAATTGGTTTAGCTGCCGGACAACGGACTTACCGCATTCTTATTGTTGAAGATTTAGAAGAAAATCGTCGCTTGTTAGTCGAGATCTTGACCTCGGTTGGTTTTGAGGTGAGAGAAGCAAAACAGGGAGTGGAGGCACTCTCACTGTGGGAAAGCTGGCGGCCGCACCTGATTCTGATGGATCTACGAATGCCGATCGTCGATGGCTACACTGCTATTAAATATATTAGACAATGCCCTAAGAACCAAGAAACTGTCATTATCGCTTTAACTGCCAGTGTTTTTGAAGAAGAGCGAGAGAAAGTTCTTAGGGCTGGCTGTAACGATTTTATAAGCAAGCCATTTCAGCAGAGAGACATCTTTGACAAAATCGCTAAATATTTGGGAGTGCAATATATCTACGCAGTCGTAGAACAAACTCAAAAAAAACTATTGGTTGAAACGCTGTCTGTAGAAGATATATCTGTGATGTCCCCTCAGTGGTTAGAACAAATGTATCACGCCGCTTACTATCTCGATACCGAAGTTATGAACGAATTAATTGTACAAATTCCCGAATATCAAGCAGGTTTGTCTAACGCACTAACGGATTATATCAATAATTTCAATTCTGACAAAATTATGGAGTTGATTCGACCTTTGCTGCCGAATCCACTGTAGTTATAGAGTTTAAGGGCAAAGAAACTATAGTGCCTTCTGCAGTGGCTCTATTTCCAATAGAAACCCACATGGAAAAGGATTTGAAAGTTTTTGGAGATGTGTGTTGCAGATATCTATCAGCTTGAGCCAATAGCATACAGATTAGATGGAATGTGCTGTATCATATAGCAATTATATTTTTGGCATGAAGGGGATTGATTTTTTTTATTAACCGCAGAGGGCGCAAAAGCCACAGAGAAAGAGAAAAGAGAGACAGAAATGATTGATTTAACAGGAAAGGTAATATTAGTAACTGGTGGCTCGAAAGGGATTGGTGCAGTGACGGTGCGGACTCTGGTTAATGCTGGGGCCGAGGTGATTTTGCATTACTTTCGCAGTCAGAAAGAAGCTGATGCGATCGCAGCAAGTGTTGGGCGCGATCGCTGTTATTTATTGGCAGCCGATTTGATGGTAGAAAATGCGGCCTCGATGTTGTGGCGAGATGCTTTAAAATGGCGGGGTCATATTGATATTTTAGTTAATAATGCGGGGATTATGCAGTCAGCAGGTATCGAGGACAAATTGGATATTTGGTCGTCAGCTTGGCAGCAAACTCTACAAGTAAATTTAGTGGCAGTTGCCGACTTGTGCCGGGAATCTATTCTGCATTTTCAAACTCGCAGGGTCGGTACAATTATTAATATAGCAAGTCGCGCTGCTTTTCGCGGCGATGACCCTAATTATCTGCACTACGCCGCTTCTAAAGGTGCTATTGTTGCTTTAACTCGCAGTATTGCTAGAGGGTTTGCGGCTGATAATATTTTGGCGTTTACAGTTGCACCGGGATTTGTCAGTACAGAAATGTCTAATCAGTTTATTCAGGAGTTCGGTGAAGCTGATATTATTCGCGATATCCCGATCGGCAAAATCGCTCCTCCTCAAGAGGTTGCCAATGTTATCGCGTTTTTAGCGTCGGGTTTAGCTGCACACGCTACCGGGACTACGATCGATATTAATGGAGCCTCTTACGTGCATTGAGACAGTTCTGTAAAATACCTCTCAAGGCTCACGCTGATATCTTTTAAAACCAACTAATTTATCACTTTAGCAAGACGCTAAAAGCCTCATAAATGACTTAATCTTATATGAAAAGACAATCTGAGGAAAGTTGATTATGACAACAGATAACGGCACCAACACCAAACGAGTTGCCATACTCATCGAAAATGGAGTGGAAGATTCGGAATTTCTAGTTCCTTACAACGCCTTAAAACAAGCAAACTTTGACGTAGTTGTCCTCGGTTCGCGGACAAACGAAAAGTATGCAGGGAAACAAGGAAAAGTTGCTCAGCAGGCTGACGGAACTACCACTGAAGCAGTACCCGCAGAATTCGATGCAGTGATAATTCCCGGCGGTATGGCTCCCGATATGATGCGGACTAATCCCAATACAGTACGTTTTGTACGAGAAGCATTTGAGCAAGGAAAAATCGTCGCTGCTGTTTGCCACGGCCCGCAAGTTTTAATTGAAGCCGACTTGCTCAAAGGCAAAAATGCGACTGGTTTCTTGGCAATAAAAACAGACATGATTAATGCCGGAGCTAACTACATTAACGAAGCTTTAGTAGTTGACGGCAACTTGATTACTTCCCGCCAACCGGGAGATTTAGCAATATTTACTACCGCAATTATGGCTCGCCTCGGTTACGGCGGAAAAGCAGTCGGTTTGCCAGAAGAAACTGACACAAATGCAGAATGGTGGAAATTAGCTAATGGTTGGGGAGGCTCGACACAAGGGGACATTGTTAAAGGTTTGAATACCGCCCTCGCAGGGGAACGCTATGCTTGCGAAGCGTTTGAACATTATGCGGAAAAAACCCAAGATACCGATTTGCGATCGCTCTTGAGAGAAATGATTAAAAACAAACAGAACCACATCCTCGCTCTCGAAAAACGCCTCAACGATTTCGGTGAAAAACCCTCAATTCCTGCCCAAATTGCTGACAAATACGCTAAATTAAAAGCTTCGATGCAAGGAACCGATGAAACGTTCTTACTGCGGAGCACTCTAGGTGACTTGCAAACCGGTGTTGTCGATATCAACAACCTGCGGGTGAAGTTCACAGATCCCGTATCAACTGCAATTTTGACCGAGATAGAATCGGATTTGTCCAAGTGTGAGCAAGTCGTTGCTAAACTCTACCGCGCCCGTGCAGTTTCCCAGGAAATTAAGTCGCCTAAACCTTCCACTAGCCCTGCTGTAAAAATGTAATAAGCAAGGGGATAAATAAGTTTGGAGTTTTTTTGAGGGGGGAAAACCTGTACCAACCAATATCACAACTACAAACTCGATCGGCAACCCTACAATATACCCCTTTGCGGTAAAATAAAACCCAACACTAAAAAGCAGATATTCAACTAACTGCAAGGTGGAGGGTTTTATTTTTGTTTCAGCGGGACACGGGGGTTTGAAGGAAGCTTGTGGCACCCGTATTCATCCGTGCATCAATAAAAAATATAGTATCCGATAACCAGCCCCCGGATATAGCTGTTCTCCAGCGTGGGGTGAAGTCTGCCCAATGCCCAATAGTACCTCATGTTACTGATAAAGGCTATATATCCGTCAAGTCGCTTTCTTCAATTCTTCAATTCTTCAATTCTTCAATTCTTCAATTCTAAAATCTAAAATCGATTAACCAGTCCCCGGATACATCCGTCAAGTCACTTCCTTCAAATCTTTAATCTAAAATCTTTAATCTAAAATCTAAAATCGATTGACTTGTTCCCTCTTCCTTTAGACAGGAGACACCTGGGCAATAAATGCGCTACTGTGTTGCCAATATTTTGATGAGGAAAAAAAGGCTGTGGTTCCCTTACGCGATGAAAATCCCATTACTATCACTCCCTACGTCACCTACGGGCTGGTTGCCGCAAACATATTAGTATTTTTGTACGAACTCAGTTTGGGCGATCGAGAATTAACCCAATTCTTCTACTCTTGGGCCGTAATTCCTTGCCAGTTAAGCAATATGTGTGGTGTTGCTCTGCCAGTTTCGCCATTTCCCGAATGGACGACACTGATTAGCTCCCAATTCCTGCACGCAGGCTTTCTCCACATTGCCGGAAATATGTTATTTCTGTGGATTTTTGGCAACAACGTAGAAGATCGTTTAGGACACGTCAAATTTATAATATTTTACCTTACTTGCGGCGTTTTAGCATCACTAACTCAGTGGTTTTTTTCCTCAGCATCTGCCATTCCGTCCCTGGGTGCTAGCGGCGCGATCGCAGGCGTGATGGGAGCTTACATTCTCAGATATCCCCAAGCCAAAGTTCTGACACTGCTACCCTTGGGAATTTTTATTACCACCGTCAGAGTCCCCGCTTTCTTCTTTCTAGGATTTTGGTTTGCACAGCAAGCATTGAGCGGCCTGGCTTCCTTGAATGCCCCGGCAAGTGTCGGCATGGAATCCGGGGGAGTCGCCTACTGGGCCCACGCCGGTGGCTTTGTTTTCGGCGCTATTCTTGGGCCTTTGTTGGGACTTTTTTCTGAGGAAAATCAGATTTAATTTTTTACGGCAGATGAACGCAAATTAAAGCAGATAAACGCCGATTTTGTTGGCAGTTTATCTGCTTTAATTTGCAGTTTCAAACCTCGGATTTTTCTCAAAGTTCGGTGCTATTGTCTGGCACTTGTGGGGATTGTTTTATAAATATAATCAGGTTTACTTTTTCCCCCAGATAAACACAAATTAACGCAGATAAACTGCCACTAAAATCGGCGTTAATCTGCGTTAATCTGCGGTTTCAAACCTCTTATCTTCCTAGATAAACGTCAAGTCAAATTCCGAAAGAGCAGAAACCCCAGTTACACCATTTAACTTCGCCAAAATGCGAGAATCGCTGCCGGTGAGGTTATTGCCATTGCCGTCATAAATGATGTAAGTATTGCCGCCGGAATCGTAGGCAAACAAGAAAGCACTTCCTCCCAAAATATTTGCAGAAACAGTTGTCTGCACATTCAGCAGAACTTGACTGCCATTGCTGAGATTGGGGAATCCGGGGGCAAAATTAAACTGATCGGCGATCGGCACACCGAGACCGTTAAAATCAGTAATCACATCGTATCCGCCCGCTGCGATCGCAGCATCAATCGCAGCCGAAGAAGCCGCATCAAAGGCAGGCCCACCTTGTGCAGGGCTAGTATAGCGGAATTGATTGCTGCCGCCACCCCCCGTCATGGTATCTGCGCCGAGACCCCCTACGAGCACGTCGTTATCCAAATCGCCGTTAATCGTATCGTTGCCACCTTGACCGTCAATAGTATCGCTGCCCGCCAAACCGTTCAAATTGTCCGGCAAGGAACCCCCAACCAAATTGTTAGGCCCGCTATCAGCCGGCAAGATTTGGACGGTGATAGTACCTGTTCCCGGAATTGTCCCGAATCCGTCGCTGACGCTGTAGGTGAAAGCAGTTGTACCCGCTACGTTGCCGGGGATGAATTGCACTTGAGAGACAAGATTTACAGCTATCCCCAGTTGCGGTGTGCTGACATTAATAATGCTGAGCGTCCCTTTTTGCGGGCTGGAATCGTTCGCCAGTACGTCGATAAAAGTGGGCAGCAAATTATTCGTATTGGTAAATACGATGCCGTCATCAACAACTATTGGCGGCAGGAGAGTTGGAACAGTTACGGAGGTATCGAAAGAATTGATGTTAATTGCGACTGACGCTGCTGCCGTGCCGCCTTGGTCGTCAGCTACGCTGTAGCTGAAAGAACCGGCTTGCCCAATCACATTTGTTCCAGGTTGAAATTTCAGCCCGAGTAAATCCTGAACAGTTAACTTTTGGTTCACCGTGAGGGGGCTCGTACCCGTAATTACCTGACCAAAAGTAGGATTGGGAAGTCCGACTACGGCGATCGACAGTGGCTGCCCCTCCGGGTCGCTGGGCGCCGAAATGCTCAGAGACAGAGGCAAATTCTGCAAACCAGTCACCGTCTTCCCCGCTTCCACGATCGGTGGCTGGTTAGGAGTCGGAGATGTAAAACTCGGCGGAGTCGGCCCCCCGCCCAAAGGCGGAGGAGTTGGGGGCGCAGCAGTTGGAGTCGGGACGATCGAAGGACTCGGACTCGGAGTTGTCCCGCCGGCAGTCGGAGTCGGACTCGGACTCGGAACCTGTGTCGGCAATGTCCCCGTTGTGGGACTCGTGGTTGTCCCCGTGGTGGGACTCGTGGTTGTCCCCGCTGGTGTGGGAGTTGTGGTCGCTGGTGTGGGAGTTGTGGTCGCTGGTGTGGGAGTTGTGGTCGCTGGTGTGGGAGTTGTGGTCGCTGGCGTTGGAGTTGTGGTCGCTGGCGTTGGAGTTGTGGTCGCTGGTGTGGGAGTTGTGGTCGCTGGTGTGGGAGTTGTGGTCGCTGGTGTGGGACTGGTGGTGGTTCCAGTTGTGGGACTGGTGGTGGTTCCAGTTGTGGGACTGGTGGTGGTTCCAGTTGTGGGACTGGTGGTGGTTCCAGTTGTGG
>NZ_JAUBQR010000006.1:49301-63580 GCF_036701385.1 Microcoleus sp. Pol12B4
GACTGGTGGTTGTCCCCTCAATGGTGAAGGGATTGTCGTTTACGCGCGGTATTTGAGCTGTAGTGAACCGAGATTCATCTAGCGAGTTCGATCGAACATCGATCAACACCGCCAAAAATTCCCCAGTTTGCCTGTCCCTAATAATCGTGTTGCTAGAATTCGAGCCTTGACCTTGGAAAATTTCTAACTCTGTAAAGTTCAAACCTCCAGCTAGACCGATCGAATCTCCCGCATTAAAATCTCTAATTACATCAGCATCGCCGATTTCGCGGCCCCCAGTAGTGAGAAACCCGTTGCCACCAGGCGACGTGCCCACCCTACCGAGAACAAAGATATCCGATCCCTCGCCTCCTGTCAGAGTATCCGATCCGCGATCGCCCGAAAGAATATCATCCCCAGCATCTCCAGAAAAAGAATCATTGCCATCGCCCCCGAAGAGCAGGTCATCACCCTCGCCACCATCACCAGTATCGTTACCAACACCGCCAGTGATGACATCCCCGCCCTCGGCGCCTAACAAAATATCATTGCCCCCAGCACCTATGAGGCAGTCGTTGCCCGTGTCGCCAAAAACACTGTCATTGCCCTTGTCGCCAAAAATCAGGTCGTCCTCGCCACCTCCGCGCAGACAGTCATTGCCTTTACCGCCGTACAGCGTGTCGTTGCCTTCAGAACCCAAGACAAGATCGTTGCCCTGGTCGCCAAAAGCTACGTCATCGCCTTGGTCGCCAGAAACCAAGTCATCGCCTTTGCCGCCCCGCGCCGTGTCATTGCCGCGCCCGCCCTCAACGATATCTTTACCAGCGCCGCCGTTGAGAGAATCGTTACCGTCATCGCCCCTGAGTAGATCGTCTCCGTCCCGACTCAGAAGCGTGTCGTCGCCGGCACCCCCGGAAATCGTGTCATTGAACAAGCTGCCGATTAAATAGTTACTGCCGTCATTTGCGACAACTAAGCCATCGACAAAAAGTGGCTCTGGGGGAGGCGTGGGAACTGTCACAGGTGGCCGCGGCACCGGGGTGATCGAAATGTCCGGGCCCGTCCCCGTCATCGTTGTCGAAGTCCCCGTCATCGTTGTCGAAGTCCCGGTTCCCGTCATCGTTGTCGAAGTCCCGGTTCCCGTCATCGTTGTCGAAGTCCCCGTCATCATCGGCTCCGTTCCCGACGACGGCGTAGGCTGCGGCACCGTGCCGCTATCCAAACTATCCCCGTTCTCATCGGGTAGCCGCCCTTCGAGAAAAATTAGTGGTACTGCACTTGCCATTGTTCCGACTCCTTGCGACGCTACTCAAAAACTACTAAATAAACTTAAAGTCAGAGGCAGTAATGACGGTGCTGAGCGCTCCCGGCACTGTAGGAATAGAATTCAAAACTCCCAAATCAAAAGCTGGGAGACTGTCATCTGCCACATTGGGGTCAAAGCCGAGAACGTACTTGTTAAAAGTATTGTTCAGGTACACGAAGAAAGCTCCCGCTTTGCTAGAACCGTTTTGATTCTTCAACACTGCATTTACTGCTTGAGCGTTGTCAAATTTAGATTCAAACAAAATGACTGATTGCTTGCTAATGTTGTCGCCGCTAGACCCGATATTCCTGACGATAAAACTGGTGAAATCGAGAGTAGTTCCTGAGTTCGTTAAACCTGCGAAATTTGATGACCTGAACAAAAATCTGTCGGTTTCGCTGCCGTTAGCGTTAAAGTCAGCAATCACGTCCACGCCTTCGCTGGGAGTTTCGTAGTAGAAGAAATCATTGCCAGCATCGCCCGTGAGCAAGTCAGAACCGTTGCCACCTCCCAAAATGTCATTGCCTGCACCGCCGGAAAGCGAGTCGTTGTCATCGCCTCCCAATACCAAGTCATTGCCGAAGGCGCCGCTGAGACAGTCGCTGCCGGCACCACCGTCGAGAGTGTCGTCGCCCGCTTGGCCGTCGAGGGAGTCGGTGCCGGCCTCGCCCAACACGTAGTCATTGCCCGAACCTCCGAGTCCCGTGTCGTTGCCTCCTCCACCCAACATCGTGTCATCGTTGTCGCCGCCGGATATGGAATCGTTATTGAGACCGCCGTCGAGCAAGTTTCTGCCGAGTCCACCGTCGAGGATGTCGTCGCCTGCACCGCCGTCGAGGGAGTCGTCGCCAATGCCACCAAGTAAGGTGTCGATTCCAGCGCCACCAAGTATCGAGTCGTCGCCGGATTCTCCCAACATCGAGTCATTGCCTGTTCCGCCGTCAATGGTGTCGTTGTTGTCACCGCCCAAGAGGTTGTCATTGTCATTGCCGCCGAACATCACGTCGTTGCCTAGTCCGCCGATAAGCGAGTCTATGCCGTCTTCGCCGTCAACGGTGTCGTTGCCGAGTCCGCCGTCGAGGATGTCATTGCCGATCGCACCCACCACCGAGTCATTGCCTGCTTCACCGAATTCGATGTCGTTGCCGACACTGCCATCGATGATGTCGTTGCCGTCGCCCCCAGAGAGGGTATCGTCGCCGGCCCCGCCGAGGATGAAGTCGCTGAGGTTGCTGCCTGTAAAGCTGCTGGCAGGGAGTGCGCTGCGATCGACAATATTATCTACCACCGTGATGCTGAAGGATGCCGGCCCGATAGTTGCAGACCCGTCGGAGGCTGTAAACGTGAAAGTGTCGCTGCCACCTGCTGCCAGCAAGTTGTATTTGACGATGTTGTTGTTGATATCGTCTTGGGTGAATTTGCCGCCCACGTTGAGAAAGGTGCTACCCCTTTGGACAAAACCTCTGGTAGCATCGGGGGCTTTAGTAATCGTGTAAACGATTTCCAAGGGGCTATTGTCGGGATCTGTGATTAACAAATCGGCTGCAGTGATTGTCTGGGTAGGATTACTTTTGGCAACCACCACACCGTCGTTAATTATTAGCTGCGGCGGGCTACTGACGTTGATGGTTACTACCGCCTTACTTGTACCGCCGCTGCCGTCTGAGATCGAGTAGCTAAAGCTGTCTGTACCCGAGAAGCCCGGATTCGGGGTGTATTTGAATACGCCGCCGCCCACGGGAACCAGACTGCCTTTGCTTGCTGGAGCAAAAGTCGTGACAGTCAGAGCGCTTTGTTCTTGGTCAGTGTCGTTCAACAGAACGTTGAAACTGAGTTCTTGACTCGCAACCGTGGTGAAGTTGTCGTTAACTGCTCTTGGAGGTTGGTTAAAGATGGGCGTCGGACTGCTTGTCGGCGTCGGACTTCCTGTCGGCGTCGGACTTCCTGTCGGCGTCGGGAACGCAGGTGTCGGGAACGTCGGCACCGGCTCGTCTGTCGGCGTTGGTGTCGGCGTCGGTGTCGGACTGCCTGTCGGCGTCGGTGTCGGACTGCCTGTCGGCGTCGGTGTCGGCGTTGGTGTCGGACTATCTGTCGGCGTCGGTAGGGGAAGCGGAGTTGCGCTGCCGGGAACTGTGGGGGCAATTACAAATGAGCTTCGCCCTAGGGTTCTGCTGTCTACTCCGGGCAATACTGCTAAAAAGTCGCCGCTGACGCCGTTGCGAATAATTGTACTGCCGGCTTTGGTCTCGGTGCTTTGGAAGATTACCAAATCTTCAAACTTGAGGTCGCCACTTAACCCGATTAAATCTTCGCCTTGGCGAAAGTCTGTGAAAATGTCGGCATCGGCGAGATCTGGGCCGCCTGTGGTGAGAAATGCCGGGTTAGTGCCGTCGCTGCTGCTGCTGCCGCTGGGGGAACTGAAGGCACCGATGACGAAGACATCTCTGCCTTCGCCTCCAGCCACTAAGTCTTTGCCTGCTTCGCCCCAAATAACGTCGTTGCCAGCACCGCCGTCCACGATGTCGTCGCCGTCACCGCCGAATACGATGTCGTCGCCGTCGCCGGAAAAAAATGTATCCCCGCCGGCGTTGCCGTAGAGCCAGTCACCTCCTTCGTTGCCAAATAGCAAGTCTTCGCCATCGCCGCCGAAGAGCGAGTCGTTACCTTGGTCGCCCCACACGATGTCGTCGCCTCGATCGCCCAAAAAGCTATCGTCCCCAGAGCCTCCACGCAAGCTGTCGCTGCCTTTACCACCGTAAGCCGTGTCTCTGCCTTCGCCTCCGATTACCGTGTCGTTGCCATCATTGCCATACAACTGGTCGGGGTTATTTCCCCCGTCGAGGGAGTCGTTGTCTTTACCTCCGTACAGGGTATCGAGTCCTGAACCGCCATCAAGAACGTCGTTGCCGGGCGCGCCGAACAGCACGTCATCATCATCTGCCCCGAATACTAAATCGTCGCCGTCGGCTCCTTGCAGGTTGTCGTTGCCTTGCAGCCCGGAAATCACGTCGGGACCGGGACTGCCAACTAAGGAGTCGTTGGTTTCGGTGCCACGGACTACGCCTCCGATGATTCCGGGCGAGGTACCTTGGCCTCCGCCCAATGTGTCGTCTATGCCGCCAAAGGTGTCGTCCCCGGAGGGAGGTGGTGTTGGTGTTGGTGTTGGAGTCGGAGTTGGAGTTGGCGTCTCTGGAGTTGGCGTCTCTGGTGTTGGCGTCTCTGGTTCTGGTTCTGGTGTTGGTGTTGGTTCTGGTATAAATACTACTGGCACTGCACTTGGCATTATTTTGGCTCCTTTAAACGACGATCCCGATTAACTTTAAGAACTGATTAGTATCAGTTTGTTGCCACAAATCTGGCTTAAAAGTGATTAATAATCCCGATCATTTCTAGCATACTAAATCAAAACTGCAACGGCTATGGATATTTTTTAAGCCGGGCATCTTTTGATCTCAAAATATTAATGATTGCACGTTTTGCTGCCTATGTTGGGTATACTTTAATATCGCCCCATTTCTAGAGAACCTAGAAGTCTGGCTTCGAGTCAGCCCGGTGTATTGATCCAGAAGCCGAAAAAATAAAAATCTTCGCTGTCATAATTTTTTCTTTCCTCCTGCCGAATGCCGAATACATATGTGCCTCTTGCCTTCAGAAGCCGACTTTCTTATGCTGACTTCTGACAAGAAACAGAGCTGTTAATTAGGGGCAGAAGTGGCCCGGTTTGTTCTTGTCCACTGACGGATAGTTCGCTGTGGCAAAGGTAAAGCAGGGAACAGCGACTTAATAAATCTAGCAGAATTCGCCGCAGTCGCTGTTGGTCGGCAGTCGTTTCGTCTTCGGTTTCCCAGGGGCGCCCGAGTTGCGATCGCAAAAATAAGGGAGCACCAAACAATGTCGCCGCACCGCCGCTCAGCCACAGGGACGAGCCGGCATCCAGCCAAAAGTGCCATTTGTGGGCCCGGCGGCTGCTGCGGTACTGAAAGATGTTGGCGAGGGTGACGGCTCTGGCTGCTGGGCCTTCTGGACGAACTGGAAAGGGGTTGGCGGTGACGGTTCCTTGGCGCAACAACTGGATGAACCGGGCGATCGTTTCTGAGTCGCCGCCGTTTGTTGGTTCTACGCGCTGCATTCGCCCGTTGATTTCCCAGTAGTGGGTGGCGGTTTCCATTAACTCGCGCAGGGCTGCTAGCCGATCGTAGGGCAGGTATCTGTCGTTCATGAGAAATTTCTGGATCGCTCGATCGAGCAGCGCAATTGGACTCGGCAACAGCCGGTCCTGCTGTTGCAACCGCTGTTGTTCGATCCACTCGACAATCTGCTCGTAGGCCCTGGCTGCTCGGTGTCCCAGTCTGTCCCACCGGGGAAAGGCTGTAATTGGCAGCAATTGAGGTCGATCGAGATTTGGACGAAAACAGTGATCGGCGATTAAACCTGCTCTCACTTGGTCGATCGATTTTTGATTGTGAATTTGAGATGTTAAATTGAAAGTCGAGTTAGAATCTTCTGCTTCCAATGAACGTTGTTTCTGGCTGCCCAACACTACTAGCATTTCGGCGGCGCCGTCTCGATCGACTAAACGGCCGAGTCCCGGATAAACTAAGGCTAACAAAGTGAGTAAAGCGCGAATCTCTGGGGTAGTCGAGAGGGGACGCTGATCGTTGAGAGATACGGCGGCGATACCATCTCGCGCGAGAATTTCCGTTAAACTGTAACGGGCGATCGCATCCATCCCAGGGGCAATTACAGCGATTTCCTGCGGTTCCACGGCTTCTGACTTCACTGCATCTACGATGATTTCGGCGGTTTCTCGCAGAAGTTGAGCGCGGGAAGTGGTTTGGAGCGATCGAACTTTACCGGGCAAACTCAAGCCTAAAGGATAAAAACCCTCAGAATTAACTGCTAAACTTACTGCTAAATCTCCAATTTCTGGGGCTAAACCGGCTTGTGCGTCCAAATTTTCCACGCTTTGACAGCGGTCTTCGAGTCTGGCTAGATATTCCGTGTCAGCCCCCAAGCCCAAACGCACCCCTCCATCTGGATTGTAGGAGAATGCCCCCGCTGCACCTTGGTCGAGCATCCGATCGAACAAATGGCGACTTATCGCCGGATAATCGTCAACATCGTCTGCGATCACAGCTTGGTATCTAGAGGCTAAATGCTTCTGGTAACTGCCATCCGGCAACAAATAGCGCCAGTAGAGTTCGCAAACAATCCCGTAAGTCAGCAACCCCCGCGTCAAGCACCATTCCCGCCACCTTTCCAGCAACTCTCCCATGCTAGTCCACAGGTTGGTCGAGCCGCCTGAGATCGCAAATCCCTGTTCCAGAATGCTGGGAATCTCTTCTCTGGGCGTACCGCTGACAGCAGCAAGTTGTAATAAGTCTAATGTTCGACGCACCATTCGGTTTGGACTTACCCCTGTTTGTTGCAAAATGCCTTCGTCTAGTTCGCGACGCCAGAGTCTCGTGGCAAGTTCCAGTTCGGTTTCAGGTTGCAGTCGCAAGGGAAATTGAGCTCTCAAATTCAGCGACTGAACTAGCAGGGGCCAAAATAGCAATACTTCCTGCTCAAAAAAACCGAAGGGCGTTGTGGAGTGAAAGGTATATTTTCCTTCGGTAGCGACGGCGATGCGATCGGCTAACTCTAGTCGGTTGTCCCCATTAGCTGCTAAGACTAAAATTGCTGGGGCAGTTTGTCCAGCCCGCCGCCGCCCGGAACTCGATCGCCCTGAAACTGTTGTGGGCAGGGGCTTGACAGTTTTGCTCCAAATGCAGAACTGCTCGACTAAACGAGTGGTTTTGCCGCTGCGGGCAGATCCGACAATCCAAATTGAATCCTCGATGGCAGTTCTCAATTTAGGTAAATTTGTTACCATACCGTGAATAGTTTGATCACTAATGTCTACAGGCAACTAACCAGCTTTTGCTATGAATACTTCTCCGTGGCACAGGATTGTAAAATATCTCTACAGCGCTAACCAATGGTATCGAGAAACGCCTGAGAGGGCCCTAGAACAGGCCTACGATGCTGCGTTAGCCATTAAGGCGA
Source organism: Microcoleus sp. Pol12B4 (assembly GCF_036701385.1). NCBI lineage: Bacteria > Bacillati > Cyanobacteriota > Cyanophyceae > Oscillatoriales > Microcoleaceae > Microcoleus > Microcoleus sp. Pol12B4. Next base: position 56,635 of record NZ_JAUBQR010000006.1, read on the forward strand.
TAGAAGACGAGCATTTTGGCGGTCAAGGAATCTCTGAGCGATCGGGAGAGTACGGACAAAGCACCTTGTCTTACTTTAAATCCGAGCTGCAAAAAAACCTCAAGGTCATCCAAACCAGAATGGTTGAGTTTAATGCTAGCCGTTCTTTTTTGGAGCTGCCGGAGCGAGTGGGGGCAAAACCGAAAACGGGGCACAACGCTGAGCCTCACCAGCACGGATTACCTCTCAACCATAAAGATAGAGCCTCCCTTATATTTGAGAAGCTAGAGTTTATTGATGGAGTCATCGACAAGTATATTAATAATAGTAGATCGACGGCAATTGTTCCGGTTGCCAGTTCAGTAAATCTGCAGGCAAAATCTACAATAAATAGCAGTTCTCCACCTGACCCCAAAAATAAAAGTTCAGCTAATTCGGTTCAAATTCACGATGGTGAGGTTGACACTAACTATGAAGAAGTGAATTTATTACCGCGCTCACTTTTGGGAACTTTGAACCGAATCACTAAAGATTTAGACCCTGGAGCTGAAAAAGAAGTAGTCAAAAATTTTCGCAATTCCAAAGTAAAAACAATTATTTCTCTCAGATTTATTTTGCTTTTGATTTTAGTTCCGCTGTTGGCGAATCAAATCTCCAAAAACTTTCTAGTCGGACCGATAGTTGACCATTTTAGAGGTCAAGAAAAGGCCCCTCTTTTCATAAATGTTAACCTGGAAGAAGAAGCATTACAAGAACTGGAGAGATTTGAGCAGCACCTGAAATTTGAAAGGTTAATAGGCACTGCTCCGTCGCTTTCTTTAGAGGAAACGGAAAAGAAGATTTCCGAGAAAGCAGTTGAGCTCGCGGAGGAATACCGCGCTGAAAGTGGGGGAGCTATTAAAAATATTTTTGCAGATTTGATTTCAGTCATTGCCTTTGCCGCTATTATCGTCACTAACAAGAAAGAGATTGAGATTTTAAAGTCTTTCATGGACGATGTGATTTACGGCCTCAGCGACAGTGCGAAAGCTTTCGTAATTATTTTGTTTACAGATGTGTTTGTCGGATTCCACTCGCCTCATGGTTGGGAAGTAATTCTCGAAGGTTTATCGAGGCATTTGGGACTGCCAGAAAATAGGCAGTTCATATTTTTGTTCATTGCAACGTTTCCAGTGATATTGGATACGGTATTTAAGTATTGGATATTCCGCTACTTAAACCGGAGTTCGCCTTCGGCTGTTGCTACGTACAAGAATATGAACGAATAATTAGAGGCGAAGGAAGTTCGGCAACGGATTCTTTAACGGATGTAACGGATGTTATGAAGAAGGAAGTTCGGCAACGAGCAATGTAGGAGATGTAACGGATGTAACGGATGCCAGTCCGATGGAAGTCGGAAGTTCGGCAACGAATTGGCTCGACGGATGAAACGAATGTCAGGAAGAAGGAAGAAGGAAGGAAGTGAGGAGGAAGAAGGAAGAAGAAAAGAAGAAGGAAAAAAAGATGTAATAAGAGCAAGGGTTTCAGGCATTAAAAACGTCCTCAGTTAGGATCTCCACTGCACAGAGAGTGGCTTACCCATAGCACACAAAAACATTTATTGTTTGCGTCAGGAGTGGTTTAATTAAGTTGATATACTTAAGCTTTTGAGCTTCTAAATTTTATTTGGGGGCGGGTTATCGCGCGCACCCCACAAGAATTTTATCAAACTTGAGTTTCCTAAAAGCTCCGCTCAGGAAACGTAAAATTTAGATGCGCCTAGGCCGATAAAAAAAATACGATCGCCCGCAGAATTTCTCGAAAGAAATCAAAAGCGCGATCGCATTCCCAAAACTCATTACCAATTATCAACGATCTAATTCCAACGCTTCTTGCGCTGTCGCTGGCTTGCCACCGCCTCCACTAGCCCCAGGCCGAGAAAATTACTCAGCAGCGACGCATTCCCGTAACTTAGGAAAGGCAGGGGAATGCCCGTAACCGGAGCCAAGCCAATGTTCATCCCAATATTTACGAACACCTGAAAAATCAACATTGACAGTACGCCGATCGCCAGCAAAGAACCAAAATTATCGTTAGCAGTTTGAGCGATCGTCACCAACCGGAAACAAATTATCCAGAACACCAACAACACGCCAATACAGCCAATAAAACCCAATTCTTCGCCAATCGCTGAAAAGATAAAGTCCGTATGCTGTTCGGGAATAAAGTTAAGCTGAGTTTGCGTTCCCTGAAACAAACCCCGACCCTTCAGTTCCCCAGCGCCAATAGCAATCCGAGATTGAATCAAGTGATATCCGCTGCCTAAAGGGTCTTTCTCGGGGTTTAAAAACCCTGTCAGACGCATTTTTTGATAATCCTTGAGCACATTCCAAAAAATATGTCCGAGGTGTCCAGAAACAACGTTCACCAACACAGCACCGAAAGTCCCCAACCAGGGCCAAGGCAGGGTTCGCCAAGCAATAATACCCGCAACAACTACCCAGGCTATCCAAATCGGTGTAGACAAGTTATTGAAGAGAACTGAGATGAGAGGAGAGAATAGCAATATTAGCCAGCCGGGATTGACATTTCCCCAGTAAAACATCCCCATTGTGATCGCGCCGAACACTAGGGAAGTACCTAAATTTGGTTCGGCAAAGATCAATCCCCAGGGTACAGCCATAATCGCCAGCATCCTCAACATATCCCGGACTGTGGGGACATTCTTCTCGTGCAGGAGAGCTGCTAAAGTGATAATCATGCCTACTTTGGCAAATTCTGAGGGTTGCAGGTAGAAGCCGCCGATGTTGATCCACCGCTGGGCACCGAGCCCTGTAGTACCGATAAAACGCACTGCGATCAGCGACAAATTGATTAATATGTAAATCGGCCATTTCCACTCAAGCAGTATTTGGTAGCGACAGCGGGAAATGATGATGGCGAGGAACAAACCGACTGCCCCAGTTACCCAGTGCCGCCACCAGTCGATCAGTCCCTGGTTGATTTCGACGCTGCGGATCATGATTCCGCCGAAGATGGTAAGGGCGATGCAAGCACCAAACAGCCAATGGTCTGCTTCTTCCCAGGGTTTGAAGATTGATTTCCAGCGGTTTCTGACTTGTATTCTCTGCAACATGAGGATTTTAGATTTTAGATTTTAGATTTTAGATTATCGAGCCGATTTTCGGAAGTTGCGGATATATTTCGGATTCAGAGTCTGCACCTTACTTGAGAAGCGTCGGTGTGAGTACCTCACATTATTCGAGGAGTTATAGGGATGTTCCGGGCCGTCAGCAACGGGTCTTGAGTGCGCGGACACACTAATCTGTAGGGTGGGCCAGGCCGCGCACCTGAAACGGATTTAGCCCGATCGCGATTCGCAAGTTCTAGAATACTCAGGCTGGTTCGTAAAGGTATTCAAAACCGTTCCCATCTGGATCTCTGCCGTAGAAGGATGCAGTACCGTCGCGGTGTTCGTGAATGTGGGTGACGGAAACACCATCGGCTTTGAGTTGTTCGTAGGCGGATTCCATTTCGGTACGATCGTCAAATACAAACCCAAAATGCGGCCCTGCTTGGTCGTAACTCGGACTCAACAGCGCCAATCCGTCCTCTCCTGCTTTCAAATAAGCCCAGTCTGCATCTTTCCAGACTAACTCCATACCCAAGTTGCGGTAGAATTCAGCAGACTTCTCTATGTCTTGCACGCAGACGGCTACGTGTCCCAATCGTTTTAGTTTCATATCTACAAAGTTTATGGTTGTTCTTTCATTTATTGTATCTATTTTCTGATTTTTTGCTCGATTAATTAGCTATTTTTTCTGTTTTTTTTGTTACGGCTAACTGTACTTTTTCTACTTGTTTGCTGGCGTCCATTTCGCTGAACAGTTGAATGGCGCGCTCAAAGTTTTCTTGACTTTTCTCGATGTTACCAAGTTTTTGTTCTGTTAGTGCTAGTTGATAGGAAGCTTCGGCTCGGTCTAATTTAGCGCTGGCTCGATTGAGTATTTCTATTGCCTCTGCATGGTGCTGCAGGGCTTGGTCAAATTCTCCCTGTTCTCGGTAGAGTGCTGCGATACTGCTGAGAGCTTTGGCTTTGATGGTGTTGTACTGGTTTTGGTCGGCTTGGGCGATCGCTTGGCGGTACAAGCTCAAAGCTTTCTCTGTCTCTCCCAGGTTTTGATAGGTGGCGGCGAGAAAAACTAACTTGTATCCCGTACCCACCAACTGACTGTTTTCCCGATCGGCATAAAGTTTTTCGGCGAGCTCTTCCGCCTCTTTTTTTGCTCCGACACAGGAGTTGAGGAAAGCTAACCCGACATCGATCGAATAGCTATTAATCCCGATTTTGTCCCGCGAACTTTTCAGCTTGACAAATATCTCCATAGCTGATTCTAATTCGCGCATTTCTATTTGACAAAAACCTATATTAATTGCAGCGTTAACTTTCCAGAATTCCAGATTAGCTTGTTTGACGGTTTCTGGTTCGCCACTTTTAGCTATAATTTGCAAAGATTTAGTAGTTTTTATTTCTGATATTTGATGGCATTCTATGGCTAGATTTATTTCACCTAAGATGCGGTAACAAACACCTAAAATACTGTATAAACCGCTCAAATAATAATCAGAAGTCACATTGTTGACGATGCGAGTAGTGGCTGAAATTAAGGGCTGCAAAAAACCTAATTTGTAGAGTGCTCTACCCAGCGTGTAGTCTTCGGCAAACTGGATATTGATTTTTTTGAGGATAACGCTAGCGGCCTGCTCGAAACAGCTAATTGCCACATAATGATAGTAAGCTTCAAAAGCTTTCAGGGCATCTTCTACAGTCTCAATATTTTCAACACTCTCGCTCCAAAACTCGGCTGCTTTGCGGTTGGCAGTTTCCCAGTCTCCGGGCGAGAGCCGATCGACGGCTTCTTCGCGAATTGCTGGATGCAGCCAGTATTCGCCCTTCTGAGACTCAACTAGCGATCGGTGCAACAGCGATTTAATGATTTGTCGGCGTCCGGCTTCCGGCACGTCCCACAGCAAACACAAAAGTCCGTCAGTAGGGACTGTCGGCACGTCTTGATAGCGGTAACAGCCCAAGCGACAGAGGAGTTGATAGGCTTCGGCATCGAGTTCTTGCAGGCGGTTAAATTGACTGGTAACTAAATTTTTTAAGTCAGTTTCAAGGAGTGGATCTTCGCTGTTTTCCAGCCAGTAGGCTGCCATATCTCCGTCAAAATCTTCTCGAATAGTGCCGCAAATAATGCCCATTGCTTTGGCATTGCCGCCGTAAACTTTGTGCATTTCCTTGAGGGCGACATCATCTATATTGATATTGCGGGCGCTAAAAAACTGTCGCCAAACTTCAACTTCCAATCCTGGAAGCAGGTAGTGTTCTACGGTGACATCAGAATCGCACAGTCGATCGCGACTGGTAATCAGCGTTACCGACTGCACCGCTGCGTCAGCCAAAACTCGCAACAGTTCCACGTAAAGTCGGTGCGGTTCAATAAACTTACCTTGTCCGTCGAGTGCGGCTTCCAAATTGTCAATCAATACGCCGACTTTGTGAGTCTGAAGCTGTCGCTTCAGCCGCCCCAGGGTGACGCCAAAGTCTGGCCCTGGTTCTTCCTGAAAGTCTTGCTTGAGCCATTCTTCGATCGCGCTTTCCAAGGCTGTGATATTCTCTGTCTCTTTTGCCATCAACAGTTCAATTACTCGATCGAACCCTTGAGATTTGAGATACTGTCTGGCCAAAGTCGTTTTGCCGATACCGCCGGCACTTTGGATGACAATCACTTTTGCACCTTGGGCGACAAGAGTATTGAGATCTTCGATCGCCCCCAATCGGCCCAAAAAGTTCGGGTTTTCGATTTCCAAATCCGCATCAAGTCCGAGAGATACTTGGGCCGGAACAGTTTGTCCCGACTGCGGTTCTACTTTCGAGTAGCTGCGCCAATACCGTTCTACAACCGCTTGAAGGTTGTCTCTTTTGACTTTTTCGCCTTCTCCAAACAGCGCTGAAAGCCGCTTCCACAAATTAGAGGCGGCATCTTTAACAGTCCCTACTCCATATCCTTCACTATCTGCAACCTGTTGGTACGTCCTGCCTTGCACTCCCATCCATGCTTCGCGAAAGATAGCGCTGTCAAGGTTGTCGAGAGTTTTCAGGTTTCGAGCCACAAGTAACGAATTAGTAAAATCCAGTGCACGATCGGCTTCCATTGAGTCACCAGGTTTAGCGTTACCCATCTGAGACAACTTTAACAGACTTTTTCCGACTCGCTTACACGCTCAAACAGTGGACTTGTATAGACTTTTCCCGACTGACACGGCCGAGGTTGGCCGGGGATACTGTTGAGTGTGGAGGGGAAGTTGACAGAGAAGCTTCTAACTTACACACCAATCGAGTCGAGTTTATATTCAGGAGCAAGCAGCTATGTCTATTAACGATGTTGAAACAGCGATCGTGGATGAACAAATTCGCCCTCAAGAATGCGGCAGGGTTCGTTTCCAAAACAGTTGGTGGCCGGCGAAGTGCGATCGAGACATTACTTTTGAACCCGGTGAGGTGGTTCGCGTCGTGGGAATTGAAAATATTACTTTGATCGTTGCAGCGTCGTTTGCGATCAATTCTGAAAGTTAAGGCAAATCTACAATCGGGAGTAAGCAATCATGAATTTTGACAATTCCGAAAAAGCGATCGTGGATGAAGAAATTCGACCTAATGAGTCCGGTCGCGTTCGTTTCCAAAACAGTTGGTGGCCGGCGAAGTGCGATCGAGACATGACTTTTGAGCCTGGTGAGGTGGTTCGCGTCGTCGGAATTGACAATATTACTTTAATAGTTGAAGCGTCGTTATAAATCAATGGCTTAGGGAGTCGAGCTATACAGCGTTTTCCGCTGTTATGAGGTACAATAGCAACAGTTAGCAAACCAATTTCTTAAATGCTGAGGATTTATTAAATTGAGGGCAACTGCTATTATTCTATCAATC
>NZ_JAUBQR010000439.1:0-1438 GCF_036701385.1 Microcoleus sp. Pol12B4
ATCAATACTTCGGACAGTTTTGGAACAGGGACGCTCCCCGAACAGAGACAAAAAATCCCTGGAATTTTAACCGAAACTCCCAAAAAAAGGCACTTTTTAGATTAAGCTCAAAAAATAGACGAACTTAAAAAAATGCCTGATGAATATTCTAGAATCAATTTTACAACAAATGTCAGGGATTAGTCAATCCCAAAAAAAGTTTATGGTGACCTTGTTTTCCACCATATTGCTTGTTTATGGCAAGGTAAACTTTACCAATCTGAGCCGTTACAGTTCGTTGAGTGAAAAAACTTATCGTCGGCATTTTTTGAAAAACTTTGATTTCGCAGAATTTAATCAATACTTTATCAATAAAGCCTTGGATTCTGAGCAAACTATTATTGCTGTAATCGATTGTTCATTTATTGACAAGAGTGGCAAAAAAACTGAAGGGAAAGCTAGCTTTTATAATGGTGTAGCTGGCAGACCAGAAGAGGGATTAGAAATTTCTGTAATTTCTGTGGTCGAAGTCGAAACTCATTTGTCTTATAGTGTGAGTGTACAACAAACACCCTGGCGTCCTCCCACAGAACTACCCAAAAATCCCCTCACTGCTCAAAGGAAAAGAAAATCAAAAAAACCAACTAAAAAAAAAGCACGACTATGCTCAACGCCTGAGATAACAAGAGTTGACGACTATGCTCAACATTTAAAAAAAACCCGTTCTTTATTGCCAGAATCTGTACGCTATTTGGTAGCTGATGGTTATTATTGCCGCGCTAAGTTCTGGGATGCTGTACGAAATTCAAATTTAAATTTGATTAGTAAATTACGCTCAGATGCCAACTTAAAGTACCTCTATACAGGTGAAAAAAATAAAATAGGTGCACCTCGTAAATACGATGGAAAAGTAGAATGTAATAAGTTAAAAAACTTAACCTTCATCAAAGAATTTCAACCGGGAGTTAAGCTTTACTCATTAGTAGTATGGAGTGTTTCTTGAAAATGCAAAATACGTTTAGCTTGTCTTTCAGAACTCCAACCCAATGGTAAAATCAAAAATATTTTATTATTCAGCACTGATATCGAGCTGACGGGTGAGCAAATACTTGAGTATTATCAGGCTCGTTTTCAGATTGAGTTTATTTTTCGTGATGCCAAACAATTTACGGGCTTATCCAATTGTCAATCTCGTAGTTGTCAATGCCTTGATTTTCATTTTAACGCCAGTCTAATTGCTTTAAATTTAGCCAAATATGAAGCTGATAATCGTCATTCATCTCCCAAGCCATTCGTGTTTTCCATGACCTCTTATAAACGCCGTGAATTCAATAGGCATATACTTTACACCTTTATTGATAAGTTAGATTTAGACCGGAATTTAATTTTAAATCACCCTAACCTTCCGTCAGTCCTATCCTATGGTACTCTCGCTGCTTAAAAACTGTCCGAAGTATTG
>NZ_JAUBQR010000440.1:0-1437 GCF_036701385.1 Microcoleus sp. Pol12B4
GTAATTGCTCAACTAGGGGAAAAAAGGGAGCCATCAGTAGAGAGAGCTTGTTGAATAGATTGATAAGCAGTTAAACCCTGACGCTTGCCAGTATTAACAACTGAACGAACGGCAGCAAACAAATCTCGCCCCCATTCCGAACGGAAGCCATTGGTCACACGGCGAAATATCACGCTCATCCGAATCGCCTGTTCACTACTATTATTCGTGGCTGGAATTGTCGCATCTTCCAGAAATAGAAATAAATTGTCAATCAGCCCACTGTAACGTTTTCGTAACCGTATACCATCCGGATGCTGTGGTGCTAAATCCAAAATTTTGGTTAATCTTTCTTGTAAATTTATTCGATATCTCAAGAGTCTAGTATCATCCATATTCTCCCGTTGCCGATGGATGATAAAAGCCCTTAATAATAACCTCTTCATCGCTGGGGCAAAAATTCTGTCAAGAGCATCAATCGCATATTGGCAATCCCGCAGTTGATGGGCCAAACACACTTGCCATTGTGGTGCTGGGTGATTTTTTTGAGCGCTAAATAAATCAGACACCCAGATATCGGGACGATGTTCTGCCAGAACTTCGTTAATTACCCCACTCCCTCGACTCGGGCGGATGACGTGTAAACAAACATCCTGGTTCTGAAACACCCACTCCCACTGATTTTGTCCGTTAACTCTGGCACTCGTTTCATCTGAACAAATTAATTTTGCCCGCCGCAACCGTTGTAATATTTGACTTACTTGGTCGTCTAAACTGGTTTTGACTTTTGCCAACAGGTTTGCGATTGCTCCTTCGGAAATCTTGAGTCCAAAAACGGATGCAAATATCGACGATAGCCGTTCGTAGCTGATGGCATGAGTGTAACGGAGATATGTGACCAAGCTTTGAATTGAACTGCCAAACGGTGAACCTGCTTCCATTCCCAATGGTACAGGGGCAACATACTCGGTTTGACAGCAGGCACACTGACCACCATAACGTTCTATTCGGGTGATGATGGGGCGAATTGGCGGAAGTTCGATTTTTTCGTAGACCGATTGCAATTTTTGGGTGGCGGCGGTGACTTTCTCTCCACACTGGGGGCAATTTTTGACTTGGGCGATGATTGTTTGGTCGGGATGAGGATGTAGTTCTCTTCCCCCTCCGACTCTTCCTAGGCTTCTTTGTCTTTTTATTCCTTGAATTTTTGACGGCTTAATGTTCGGCTTGAATCCTTTGGATGGTCGAGTGCTGGAATTTTTGCTAGTTTTGGTGGGAGATGAGCCTGGTTTTGGTTCGTATGTGGCTAATGCTGCGCTAAGTTTTTGGATTTCTTGCCATAGCTCTACTATCAAGGCTTCTTTTGCCTCGTTCGATAGTTGCTTTAAGTCGGGGAGTTTTTCCATTCCTTTATCTAATGTCTATCTCCTCTTCTTGTCAAGGGGGTTGAGCAATTAC
>NZ_JAUBQR010000311.1:0-5925 GCF_036701385.1 Microcoleus sp. Pol12B4
GATTGATAGAATAATAGCAGTTGCCCTCAATTTAATAAATCCTCAGCATTTAAGAAATTGGTTTGCTAACTGTTGCTGTTGTACCTCATAACAGCGGAAAACGCTGTAAGATGGAGAAGGAGTAATAGCTTTAAGATTAGTGCGCTCAGTTACTAAAGAAATGTTGTTAATGGGGGACGCGTGGCTTGCATTCATACGCGATGGTTTTAGCCACGCTCAGTAGCGGTTGTGACTATTGAGGCAGAATTCCGTCGAATGTTAAATTACTCAACGAAACACAACTAGAAGATGGTTCTTACTTAAGTTTTATTAATCCTCCAGCCCAATTCAGAAAAAAGGATTTGAGTCCAGACCAATCCGAGTAATCGAGTACACAATTAAAAACTTAAACGACCGAACAGCAGAAATTAGATATCGTTTGATTACAAGTTTATTGGATAGTCAAAAATATCGGGTAAACTTACTAGATGCCGACTATCATCAAGGGTGGGAAGTCGAAAATACAATTGATTAACTCAAGGTACATCTTTTAGGTCAAACTCATATTCGTTCTCAAAGACCAAGAGAAGTAGTGCAAGAAATTTATGGCCTATTATTAGGACACTGGGCAGTAGCGTATACAGTGTCTACAGATTTGTCCACACGAAACAATAACAGCGTCGTGTCTACAACCCCGTGATGGAGCGGATAGCCACCATTGAGGAACGGCTGGGAAAATTGAGTACCTGAGTGACGGCAACGATGAATCGCTCAGGCAGGAATTGAAAGCGGCTAACAAGCAACTTACAGAATGGGATGCAGAACTGAATCAGTTACACGAGCGCAACGGCGACTTAGGACTAAAGGTGCAGATGTTGGAGCAAGAACTCAAGGAAGCACGGCGCTGACGGGAACAAAATAAAAACTCAGCTCCGACCGTTGCAGAATCTGCAGAGCCGACCGATATGCTCAATCAGTTAAAAGCGCGGCGCAAAAAGTTAAGGGCAGACTTGGCTGACATGGAAGCAGTTTTGGGGCTACTCAGCAACTTAGAATAGTAGGACTGAGCGAAAGATGAGCGGAAAGTGAAATATCCTAAAGGGTAATAAATCTGGAACCCGTTACCCGTGAAGAGTTAAAAGCAATCGGGATGACAGGATTTGAACCTGCGACCCCCTCGTCCCGAACGAGGTGCGCTACCAAGCTGCGCTACATCCCGAAATTAGTCACTATATTTTTACCCTATCACACTCAAGTCAAAATTGAGCAAGCTCCTATATAATGATTTGTAAAATACTAATCAGGCGGAGACAGACGTGACAGTTAAGCCCCAGTGGTTGCGAGTAAAAGCCCCCCAGTGGGAGCGCGTCGGCAACGTCAAAGAAATTTTGCGGGATTTAGCCCTGAATACGGTTTGCGAGGAGGCGTCCTGTCCGAACATCGGCGAATGCTTCAACGCAGGTACTGCGACATTTTTGATTATGGGCCCGGCTTGTACCCGCGCCTGTCCTTACTGCGACATCGATTTTGAGAAAAAGCCCCAACCTTTAGCTCCCACAGAACCCGAAAGATTGGCGCAAGCGGTGCAGCGGCTCAAACTCAACCACGTAGTGATTACCTCTGTCAACCGGGACGATTTGCCGGATGGGGGGGCGTCTCAGTTTGTCAAGTGCATTCAAGCGGTGCGATCGGCGATGCCCGATACAACTATAGAAGTTTTGATTCCCGACTTGTGCGGCAATTGGCAGGCTTTAGAAATCATTCTCGCAGCCCGGCCAGAGGTACTCAACCACAATACCGAAACCGTCAAGCGACTTTACCGCAAGGTGCGGCCGCAAGGAAAGTACGATCGCACCTTGGAACTATTGCAGCGAAGCCGCGAACTCGCACCTGGGGTTTACACCAAATCCGGCATCATGGTGGGACTGGGAGAAACAGACGCCGAAATTCGGGAGGCGATGCAGGAGTTACGGGCTGTCGGCTGCGATATTTTAACAGTTGGACAGTACCTGCAACCGACTCAAAAGCACTTAAACGTAGAAAACTTTGTGCCTCCAGAACAGTTTGATGCTTGGAGAAAGTTTGGCGAATCTTTGGGATTCTTGCAAGTTGTCGCTTCTCCCTTAACTCGCAGTTCCTATCACGCCGAACAGGTGAGGGAACTCATGAAACTTTACCCACGCTAGCAATTTTAATTTGAGTTGACTCGCGCCCGATCGCACCATTCTCACTAAAACCCTATCAACCGGGTAACAGCGAGGAAAAAGTTGCGCTTGATATGCAGGCCCTGGGCAAAAAACCCGGTTTCAGATGCTGGTGTTCGGGGCGTGATTTTAAGCGGGAAGCAGCAGCCAACAGCAAAACAATTATCGGTCGATCGTCGCCTCAAAGTCGCGACTTACGCAAAAGAGATCCAGAAACGGGGTTTCTTCCTCAAACTTCTAGGTTTTAATCAAGAAATTTGAGAAATAAACCCCGTTTGTGCGTCAGCCAATAACTCGGTACTGCGGACTCTAGCAACTCTGAAACCCATATTCTATAATGGATTAAACTTCTGCGCTCACAGCAGCGTATTTAATCAACAGCGCCGAGTTATATAAAGTTTTATTAAAAAAATGGCTAATTTTCCGAAGTGATCGGGAACCAGGTTATTGGTGATGAAGATTAACTTAACTTCTGACTAACGTCACTTGTTTCTAGCCAGTCACTATCTATACTAGCTACATAAACAAAGAAGTACAACATACTTTTCGGGCCTTCAACCTGTTACATCAGAAAGTTCTTAGCGTTTTCCAGAATCTTGGTAAAACAAGTGGGGCAGCAAAAGTTCGATCGAACAACAGCAGAAAAGTCAGGAAAGTTAGTAAAGAAACACAAAGCGGTGATGCTTCGTCTTAACCAAATGGGCATCTTAATTATAAATAACCGCTAAGCGTAGCATCTTTTCACCCGGAGCAACTGAGAAAATCACTATGCCAGCCACCTCTTTTTACGCTGAAGCTGAATTCGACGAACAACTGCAAGTCAATCCCTTGCAAGGTGATGTGTTGGATGAAGATGCTGAAGAAGCTGGAGACGAACTGCTCGACCAAGACCCAGCAGAGACAGAAGATGCAGACCCAGCAGCCAAATTGCAAAAAAATGCCAGCCGTCGCACTACAGATTTAGTGCGCCTGTACCTCCAAGAAATAGGTCGGGTTCGTCTCTTGGGTAGAGACGAAGAAGTGTCGGAAGCTCAAAAAGTTCAGCGCTATATCAAATTGCTGGAATTACGCAACACCGTCGCATCCCAGGAAGAAGGGCTAATTGCGCGCTTCGTGCATTTAATTGAGGTGCGCGATCGGTTATCGGCACAGTTGGGACATAAACCTTCCCTGGAACGCTGGGCCTTAACCGCCGGTGTCGTTGACGTGCCAGAACTCAAGCGAATTATGTCCGAAGGCAAGCGCCAGTGGGCCGAGTTAGCCGAGATGACGGTCGAGACGATCGAAAGAATTCAAGCTGAAGGCGTCGAAGCTAAAGACCACATGATTAAGGCGAACCTGCGCCTCGTGGTTTCGGTGGCGAAAAAATATCAAAATCGCGGTTTAGAATTGCTCGACTTAATACAAGAAGGTACTCTGGGACTGGAGCGAGCTGTAGAAAAGTTTGACCCGACGCGGGGCTATCGGTTTAGCACCTATGCCTACTGGTGGATTCGGCAGGGAATTACGCGGGCTATCGCCACTCAAAGCCGCACGATCCGCCTCCCCGTCCACATCACCGAAAAACTTAACAAAATCAAAAAAGCCCAGCGCAAAATTTCTCAAGAAAAAGGTCGGACAGCTACGATCGAAGATATCGCTGTAGAGTTGGACATGACGGCCTCTCAAGTCCGAGAAGTTTTGCTGCGAGTCCCCCGTTCTGTTTCTTTGGAAACTAAAGTGGGCAACGAAAAAGATACAGAGTTGGGCGACTTGCTCGAAACCGACAGCATCTCCCCAGAAGAAATGCTGATGCGAGAAGCTTTGCACCGCGACTTGCAGCAACTGCTGGCAGATTTGACCAGCCGCGAGCGAGATGTAATTCTGATGCGCTTTGGTTTGGGCGACGGACACCCCTATTCGCTGGCAGAAATCGGTCGCGCCCTCGACTTGTCCCGCGAGCGGGTCCGCCAAATTGAAGCTAAAGCTTTGCAAAAACTCCGCCAACCTAAGCGTCGCAACCGCGTCCGCGACTATCTGGAGTCTCTGACTTAAATTTGGCCGGTCAGTCAGCGCGATTAATCAGGGAGCAAGGCATTGGGCACTTGTGCAGAAGGCATGAGGCATTCGGCAGAAGTAACAATATTTACTTCTAAACAACTTCTCTGTCCTCTGCAGCAAGTCAATCGATTTTAGATTTTAGATTTTAGATTTTAGATTAAAGAATTGAAGCATTGATCCCACGCATAAATTCGGGGGGCAAGTTTCCTCGGATACAGGTTTTTTATTTCTGGACGGATGAATCCGGGGGCTTGTATCCTGGATGCTTTCAGTCATAAAGCTTGTTGAAAGTCAAAAAATATCAAAAACCAAATTTTTTCCTCAATCTTTTTTCAATAAGCTGCGATATTTGCAAAATATCTCGATCGTTGTGTATTATTGTCAATAGGCAGACTTTCTTGAGAGGGTCACTATGGCACTTTATACCGCGTCCTCATTCAAATCCGAACTCAATGACAAAGGCTGGCGGATGACTCCCCAACGGGAAACCATCTTGCACGTGTTTCAAAACCTCCCCAAAGGCAATCACCTGAGTGCGGAGGATTTGTACACTTTGTTAAAAAATCGCGGAGAAAACATTAGCTTGTCCACCATTTACCGAACTTTAAAGTTAATGGCAAGGATGAGCCTCCTCCGCGAACTCGAACTAGCAGAAGGTCACAAACACTATGAAATAAACCAGCCTTACCCGCATCACCACCACCACCTAGTCTGCGTTCAGTGCAACAGAACGATCGAATTTAACAACGACTCGATTCTGAAAATTGGTATGAAGCAAGCTGAAAAGTCTGGGTTGCACCTGCTAGACTGCCAGCTAACCATTCATACGGTGTGCCACGAAGCTTTGCGGATGGGATGGCCGTCTTTGGTTTCCAGCAATTGGTCTTGTCCGAGGTCGATCGCCCACAACGGCAGCAGCGCCCCGGATTCAATCGAGTGACAGTACACTATTTTCGCATTTTTAAGTACGGCTTGTTACAATTTTTAACAAAAATTGGTAGCCCAAGTGCGATTGCAGTTACGCAGAAACCCGGTTTCTTAAGAAAAATACATCATTTCAGGAATGAGTCGGAAACGAGAAACCCGATTTCTTTAGTGTAGCGTCCGCAAGCCTGGGGCTAAAAAGTTTGGCTCAACAAATCGTCGCTGCTGACCCCGTAGCTGCGCTGAGCTCGATCGAGGGTCTCTCTCGTCGAACCATCGAAAACTCCGCTGATCGAGCCTGTGTAAAAGCCGAGGTCTTGCAGCCGCCTTTGTAATTGCTGAATGCTCGATCGAGAGTTGAAACTGCTGCTAATTGGAACAGCTACCCGCCCAGCTAATCCGTTTTGGAGCGCAGCCAAAGTCGCCGGAGTGGCAATACCCCTCGCCGGTGACAAATTGCGTTCCTGCTGAAACGACAGCACCGCAAACTCGGTCTCGGCTCCAAATACTCCGTTCACCGAGCCGGGGTTTTTGCCCAGACTTCTGAGCGAATACTGAAGTTGTCGGACAGCAGGCCATCGCCCCGTCGCAGACCAGTGGCGATTTGCGGCACAGGCGCTGCTGCCTGCCTGTTGCCTTGCCGCAAAGCCGATCGAGTGCTGCGATCGACCCTTCCAGTCCCGAACAGCCCGCTATCTTTTTGAAAGCGGATCAAAGCTGCCTGAGTTGGTCGATCGAACCAACCGTGAATCTGGCTCCTGTAATAACCCAATTCTTG
>NZ_JAUBQR010000312.1:0-5886 GCF_036701385.1 Microcoleus sp. Pol12B4
GCTCTAAATTCCGCAACGATAAAAGCAGTACCAGTTACATTTTTCATGGCTAATCTTTCACCCTTACTAAGTAGTTGGTTAGAAATCAACATTAGATGGGGCCGGGGTTTTTACACCCCTAAACTCCCTTGCATCCTAGATTCTTAGCTAAACCCGCCTACAAAATACTATGGTTTTTGCCCTTACCTACTTATTGACTTCTAGCATCTGCTAAAGACTCATTGCTCGCTTCACCATCCGAATGCAGTTCAGCTTGGTGTATCTTATCAGGAATCAGCCCCTCCGGCCGCACGAGCATCATGACAACAAGAGTTAAACCGAATAGGAATAAGCGCATTTGAATCGGGTCTAAACTGGTGGCCAGAAAGTCTCGCAACTGGGGAATTGCAATTCTGGGGAGTACAAAAGTATTCAGAAAACCCTTGAGGACTTGCGCTAATTGTGGCAGATAAAGTCGATCGGCAGACATGATAATGATAGCGCCCAAAATCACCCCGGTCATGTTCCCCAAACCGCCTAAAATCACCATACACAGGATGATTACCGACACCGAGAAATCGAAAACGCTGGGAAAAATTGCGCTGATATAGGCGGCGTAAAATGCGCCTGCAAATCCCGAAAACGTCGCTCCCATCGCAAAAGCCGAAAGTTTGGTTTTGACCAGGTTAATGCCCATCGCACTAGCAGCTAATTCATCTTCGCGCATGGCATTCCACGCCCTGCCCAAGCGGGAATCTCGCAGCCGCGAAATCATGAAGTAAGCGAAGACAACTAGCAGTAAAATTAGGTAGTACCAGGGAAAGTAGTTGCCGGTGCTGAAAGTGCCGATGATGGGGAGAGATGGACGCCCGATCGGGTTTATACCCGCTTCGCCGCCGGTGAGGTTAAAAGGTCGATCGCACCCAACCAGACACAGCACCAACTCAGGTTTACCCAACACGGAAGCAACAATCTTCGAGACTGGTTCGTCGATGCGAATCGCAGTTAAATTCCTAAAAACAACCGGGATAATTTCGCCAAAACCGAGGGTAACGATCGCCAAATAATCGCCCTTGAGCCGCAGTGTCGGAATACCGAGGATTACGCCCGCGATCGCAGCTACACCGGCCGCGATCGGCAACACCACCCAAAAATTCCAAGCAATATTTAACTGCCCAGAAGATAGCAAAGCCGTCGTGTAAGCGCCGATCGCAAAAAACGCTGCATATCCCAAATCCAACAAACCCGCAAAACCCACAGTAATATTCAAACCCAGCGCCAGCATAATAAAGATTTGAATCTGTACTACAGTAGCAATCCAGCCAGTCTGAGCCTGAATGTCGATAAACGGAAACAGAATTAGAATAAAAGCTAATGTCACCAGAGTTGCCAGCCGCGGGCGCTCTCCCTGCAAACCCTGCAAAGCACCCATTAACGTAGCTGTCAAAATTGCGATCGTCAAACTGCAAATCCCGTACAGCAGCGTCGTCGGCAAAGCCACAGCAGATTGACCAGAAAAAGGTCTAATTAAAACCCCTTCTACCACACTCGCAACTAACAGCCAAACTCCCAATCCCACTCCCGCTAAACTGCCGATAGTCGCACCCATTTTCGGGCTGTAAACCTTCTGATTCTGACAGCTAATAAAGCCCGCAGCCGTACCCATCAGCCAGCCGATCACGGTGCCGCTCCAACCGCCGAATAACAAAACAGTCAAAGAGGCGATCGCCCCTAAAATACCGCTGGATTTTATTGCATTAATTATTTTTTTTGACATAGGAAGAAGTTATTAGTCATTAGTTATTAGTCAGCAGTCAGTAGTTAGATGAAACAATGCTAGGAATCGCAGTTTTATAGATGCGAGTGACGCCGGCACTGCCAACTTCTGTCTCAATCAATGGGCTCGACCGCTGGTTCGGGAAACTGCTGAGCGGGCTAGCTACAGTTTAGAGTCTTTTGAGTTCGATTATTGCACCAAAAGTGACGAAACTTCAAATATAGTGGAACAGTTACCGCAACACGCTTCAAATAGGCGATCGCTATATGGTACAAGCACCTCAAAAAACTATCACCCTCGACGAGTTTTTGCAACTCCCAGAAACCACACCCGCTAGCGAATACATCAAAGGTGCGATCTTACAAAAACCTATTCCGCAAGGAAAACACAGTACAATTCAGGGAGAACTCATCACGAGGGTTAATGCAGCGGGCAAACCTCAGCGGATTGCTTGGGCATTTCCAGAACTTCGCTGCACCTTTGGCGGACGTTCTATTGTCCCCGATGTCGCGATTTTTGTTTGGAATCGCATTCCCCTAGACGCTGACGGCGAAATTGCCAATACATTTAATGCTCACCCAGATTGGACAATAGAAATATTGTCCCCAGCTCAAAGCCAAACCAAAGTCACAAACAATATTTTGCACTGTTTGAATGCCGGTTGTCAGATGGGTTGGTTGTTCGATCCCGATGAAAAAAACATTTTAGCCTATCCCGCAAGGCAGCAGCCTATTTCTTTGCAAGAACCAACGGATATACTTCCGATGCCCAATTTTATGCCGGAAATGCAGTTGACTTTAGGCGAAGTTTTTGGATTGCTCAAACCAGGGAATATTTAAAACGTAAAACTAAAACGTAAAACGCCATCGCTTGGGGAGAATCTTTCCGATACATGAGAAAAATGTTGACTATTCCTATTTTTTTTTGCACTTATAAATAGGATTTTTTAAGCACAACTTGATATCACACAATTAAAACAAGAATAACGCCGGAGAGAACCAGCAAAGAGGGGGAGCAGGCTGTGAAGGCTCCCCCTCTTTGCTGGTTAACGTACTCCACTTGACCAAGATATATTCCAAGGTGTAAAGTTAGTTAGCTAGCGCTGCCCTTGTCTAGGTTCCACTAGCTTACTGCGTAGCTTTACAGGTCCGATATTTTTTTATATCATCAGATCCCAGATGAAAATTCCCATTTATAGAAACACCACTTATCTCCTGATATCAATGCTTGTAGTTGCAGCTATGTGGCGATTGAATCATATCAATCAGCCATTTATTGATGCCTTTAGTTGGCGTCAGTCAAGCACAGCCATGATGGCCGAAAATTTCTATCGCAGAAATGGGAATATCTTCTACCCGGAAATTAGCTGGGATGGGCCAGGGCCTAGCTATAATGGACGCGAATTTCAAACAGTTACTTATATTACAGCCTTTCTCTATACTTTATTGGGACAGCATGATTGGGTGGGACGCAGCGTCGTTGTCCTGTTTAGCTTGTGGGGAATATTTGCCTTCTATCAGTTAGTTTCTCGTATTTGGGATCGGGATCGCGCTCTTATGAGTGCTGCAATTATCGCAATTTTACCAGGAAATATATGTCTGGATCGGTCTTTCCTTCCAGACCCGGCAATGGTTGCATTAGTTGTCACAAGTTTCTGGATGCTGATTGCTTACCTACAAACTGACCGCTGGCACTATTTATTACTTGCCACCCTCTTTGCAATTTTGGGCTTTTTAACCAAACTACCAGGTTTAATGATTGGCATTCCGATGCTCTATACAATATTTGTTGTCCTGCGTCATCGAGGATTACTGCGCCCGAAAAAGCTGATAGTAATTGGAGTAGCTGGCATTTGCATCCTCCTGCCTGTAGCTGCCTATTATTTGTGGGCGAGGCATATTGCTTTCACCTATCCGCCTTACCACTTTGCTGGCAGCGGGAACTGGATCTGGGATCCTCCTTCACGTGAATGGTGGTAACAAAAATATTTCCTACCTCAACTATATAATTATATTTATAAGCGGCTTTGGACATATCCCATTATGCTCCTTGTTGCTATTGGTTTATTCCTTCCTCCTCATTATAAACTTCCTACCCAGGAATCAGAAGAGCAGTCAAGTAATGTAGCTGTACCAGTACCAGGGATGTTTCATTGTTGGATACTTGCTTTTGCCATTTATTACTTGATTGGCGCTCAACAGCTCGTCACAAATCCTTCTAACTTAAATATTATCAACCCAGCCGCCGCAGCTCTAGCAGGAAATGGTTTGATAGCACTTGCTTCATTCGCCAAGCGAGTTGGAGGTTTATCTTCAGCATTAGCACTCATAACGGCAATGCTACTAATCATTTCTGGAATTGGTTATAGACAGTTAAACATATCGTGCTATTCTCCTTGGGCAAAAGATGGTTACGAACTAGGGATAGCTTTGCAGCAAATAACTCAACCAAGTGACCTTCTTGTTACTATAGCTAATCGTGGAGGTGGCGATCCCGTCGCTATCTATTATAGTCGCCGACGTGGCTGGGTTTTTCCTCCTGCTATTTATTGGGGTTTACCTCCTTCGAGTCCTCAAGAGAGCATGAGAAAGAATAGTATTTATTGGAAATATCCCATAACAGATGATACTTTAATTGCCATCTTGGAAGATTTGATTACCAAGGGAGCAGATTGGATGGGAATTGTTAAATATGAGAATAATCAAATTGCAAAAGATAACCCTAAATTAGTTGCATACATTCAAAAAAAATTGGAACTCTATCAAGAAACACCCAAGTGGGTGATTTATCGAATTCCTCCCAAAATTAAAACAACCAAGCCCTCGAACTAGGTTACTTTGGGATCTTATTTGTCGGGAGTAGATTGTTGAAATGGCATGAGTGAGTGGGTCACTGGACAATCCATATAAGCTGTTGTGCATTTAAACTGTGATACAAGCATTACCACTGATATCATGTCCGGTAAATGACTTACGATTAAACTCCAATTTTAGTCCACCAATAAAAACCAGTTACCCCTTGAATTAAATCTTGCTCTTGAAGCAGAGATTGGCATCGATGAAATAAAACTTCTTCCAAATCGTCAAGGGTTTCAAACGCTCGATTAGCCAGGGGTTCGTCAACCAAAGCCCACAATCTTTCACGGCTGTTGCAATTCGGGTGAATGGGAAGGTAACAGTGTTAAATGTAAACCTTCAGGAATTTTTAAATCATCGCTAATATGCCATCCAGCTCGGTCAACAGCCAGAAGGATATGCTTATTATTACCTAATTTAAATTCACGAGCTCTCATCTGCTAAAACTCGATTAAAGAGCTGGGTATTTACATAGGGGAGAATCCACCAGTAAGTTTCTCCAGTTTGAGGACGTACAAAGGCATACAACCATAACCACTTAAATCGCCAATTGACATTAGCTATTGGCGCTTCCCCTTCAGGAACGTACACTCGTCGCAGAATTGGCTTAAGTCTCAAGCGGTGTTCGTCTTCACACCACAGTTCAATTTCCGCCGAGCGGGTAGCGGCTTTTGAGTTCTGCGACCTGTTTCCCTAGTTTTTTTTCCAGGCTTCTTGCTCGCTTTGTGAGCTTTCTGTGTGACAGGGCCGAGGCACTCGCAACCTAAAAGTCATCTGGCGTAATATTTCCCATCCTCTGTGACGACTAATGTATCGTCCGGTTACAGATGTCAGCCAATCTGCGACTTTCCGACCGTTCCATAACCCCCCATCAGGGGAATTGTCTTGTAAAACCTGCCATAGTTGTGCTTGTTCAATATCTTCAATTAATGGCTTTGAACCTTGATTTTGACTCCGGCGATCGCCGAGTCCTGAAGGTCCCCATTGGTTATACCTTTTAACCAATCCGTAGATCCATGTTCTGCTATAACCTGTGATTTCCTCAACTTCCTCTGTTTTCTTACCTTGTGCCAGTAACCAGATAATCTGATACTGACGGCTTTCTATGGCATTTTTAGCTTGGCGGTAAAATTGCTCTAATTCAGAAATACTTACATGGGGGACTATACTTATCCGCTTTGGCATAGGTTATCTTTAGACTCTTGCTTGTAGGAGCAATTGCCATCGCTGCTGTGTCAGTCCTATTTATCATAACTGATTACCCGGACCTGATAT
>NZ_JAUBQR010000313.1:0-5873 GCF_036701385.1 Microcoleus sp. Pol12B4
TCCTGCTCAAGGTTTAGTGGAACTGCCACAAAATGTGGTGAATCCGGCTGCGTTAATTGCTGCAAATCCCTGCATCCAAGGAGCCGAGAGCGAGTTTACAGCTACAGGGAAAGGAGGAGTTCCACTCAGTCCTAATGATGTCCTCAGCAGCCCTCTATCGCCGTTGCCTTGGGTGGAACCAGCGGTAGGTGGAAGTCAGCAAGTAGAAGGCCCCCTAGCATCCATAGAAGTTCGGCCAACAGAAATTATTCCCGCTCAAGGTTGGGTAATAGACGATCGAGGACAAGTAAGCCTGGTAGCGTATAATTCTGGTGGTGGTGCATCTCTTCGCAGTCCCAAACCGACGGGTGTTTGCGTACCTCAATAGGTAATCTTCAGATTTTAGCTAACCCGTCGCTATTTTCCTCATGCTAAATTAACAGGAATTAAAAGATGCCCCGCCAATCTTCCGCCCTATTCTTTGCATTCTTACTGTTGTGTCCTGTCCCTGCGATCGCCCAAATCATCCCAGACAGCAGCTTGGGTGCAGAAAGTTCGCGGACAGCGACCGATACTATCAACAACTTACCATCGGACAGAATAGAAGGCGGTGCAACTCGCGGCGTTAACCTATTTCACAGCTTGCGCGAATTTAACATCCGTGAAGGGCGGGGAGCATATTTTGCCAATCCCAGCGGAATTGCCAACATCTTTACCCGCGTGACGGGCGGCAACCCTTCTAATATTTTAGGAACTCTGGGAGTTTTAGGCAACGGTAACTTATTTTTAATTAACCCAAAAGGGATAGTATTTGGCCCAAATGCTCGGTTAGATTTGCGCGGCTCATTTATTGGTTCAACTGGTAGTGGCGTTCTCTTTGATAATGGCTTTGAATTTAGTGCGACCGATGCTAATACAGTGCCATTGTTAGCGATTAATATTCCTGTGGGTTTAAGATTTAGAGACAATCCCGGTACAATTGTTAACTCTTCCCAAGCAATCGGTTCCACACCAACATTACCGCCACTGCCCGTAGAAATTCCTGTTGCTAACAAACTTGGTTTAGCAGTAGACCCCGGTCAAACTTTAGCATTAATTGGCGGTGACATTCAAGTACAAAGAGGAAACTTAACAGCTTATACCGGACAAATATTGCTGGGAAGTGTGAAAAGTCCAGGTTTAGTTCAATTTGAACCAACAGCTTTAGGTCTAAATTTAAACTATGACAATATTCAGAGCTTCGGCAATATTGAAATGAACGGCGCGTTTATAAATACCAGCGGATTAGGAGGTGGGAAAGTTGAGATTAGAGGTGGAAATGTCACCCTCAACAGTTCGAGAATTTATAGCCTGACATTGGGAAATATAGACGGTAGAGGGATTGACATTAACGCCCAAAACTTCCGAGTACAGGGGGAGTCGCAAATATCCACTTTGGCGTTAGCTTCAGGGAAGGGGAGCGATATCAATATCCGCGCCACTGATTCAGTAGAAATGAGTGGGATTGGCTTTGAGAGCTATCAACAATTTTTAGTTAATTATCGGAGATTGAGAACGATCGATCCTTTTGATCCGCAAATTGTTCTGACCACTGGCACTTCTGGCACAGGAACAGCAGGAGACATCGCGATTGATACCGAACGCCTGCTGATAGACAATGGGGCTGTAGTAGGTAGCAGCACGTTAGGTGTGGGAAATGGGGGAAATATTAACATCCATGCCAACTTTATCGATCAGGCTGGTTCTACGGTCAGCAGTGGGTCATTACTGGGTAGTAGCGGTACGGGGGGAAACATCACCGTTGCCAGCCAGAAATTAATCGTGCGTGATGGTGCTATTCTCACCAGTACCACCAGCAGTGAGGGAGCATCAGGAAATATCACTATTAAAGCTGCTGAATCAGTAGAAGTGTTAAGAACTCCCCCTGGCAGTGTGGTGCAAACTTTGATCAGCGCCGCCTCTATAGATCCCAATGGGACAGGTAGAGCCGGGGATATTACGATCGACACCAAGCGGTTAATTGCTGCCCAAGGAGCCGGAATTGCTGTATCAAGCGGTGGGACTATTGGCAATAGTCTCTTCTCTGATGGGGGACCCGGAGGCAATTTGACAATTAGGGCCTCTGAGTCGGTAGAGTTAGTAGGTATCTCTGGAGTTTTGGCAAATGGAGAATACAATCTTAGTTTCTTAGCCAGTGAAACCAGTGGTTCTAGTCAGGGAGGCAATATTGACATTGCCACGCCTGTGCTGACTTTGCGGGATGGGGGAGTAATTTTACAGTCTTCTTTCGGTACCGGAAATGCAGGCAGCCTCACGATTGATGCCGATCGCGTAGAAGTCTTGGGCAGCGATCTTAACGGTCGATTTATTAGTCAAATTGACGCTTCGGGGGGCAATTTCTTGGGCATTCCCATTCCCAACGCTACGGGAAATGCGGGTTCAATTAATCTCAAGGTCGATCGATTGACGGTTCGGGATGGGGCCGCGATCAGCGTCCGGGCTCTGGGAACGGCGCAAGCTGGTACTCTCACCGTTGTAGCCGACTCAATTGCCCTTGATAACAAAGGCAGCATTAATGGCACAACTGATGCAGGCGGCGGGGCAAATATTAACCTCCAAGCCCGAGACATTCAGTTGCGGCGCGGTAGCAGAATTACCACCGATACAGGTAATTCAGATGGTGGAAATATCAGAATTAATAGCGAACTTTTGGTAGCCTTACCGCGAGAGAATAGTGATATTACAGCTAATGCTCGCACAGCTATGGGCGGGCAAGTTACAGTCAATGTACCAAATATCTTTGGATTTACCAGCATTAACCGCGAACAAGCCAGGAGTAGTTTAGGGCTGACAGATGCTCAATTTGCAGCGTTGCAAGTAAGTCCGACTTCTCTAATTCCTACCAGCGATATTGCGGCGATTTCCCAAAGTAGCGGCCCAGCTTTGCAAGGAGCAGTAACGTTTAGCGCTACTGGGGTAAATCCCGCTCAAGGGTTAGTAGAATTAGAGCAAAATGTAGTCGATCCCAGCACCTTAATTGCTGCTAATCCCTGCATCCAAGGGCAAGAAAACGAGTTTACTGTTACTGGGAAAGGAGGAGTGCCACCGAGTCCTAATGATGCCCTCAGCACCGCAGCAGCGCCGTTTCCTTGGGTGGAACCAGCGGTAGGTGGAAGTCAGCAAATAGAAGGCCTCATACCATCCATAGAAATTCGACCAGCAGAAATTATTCCCGCTCAAGGTTGGGTAATGGACGATCGAGGACAAGTGACGCTGGTAGCGTATAATTCACATGGTGGTGCATCTCTTCGCAGTCCGAAATCGACGGGTGTTTGCGTACCTCAATAGGTAATCTTCAGATTTTAGCTAACCCGTCGCTATTTTCCTTATGCTAAATTAACAGGATTTAAAAGATGCCCCGCCAATCTTGTGCCCTATTTTTTGCATTCTTACTGCTGTGTCCTGTCCCTGCGATCGCCCAAATCATCCCCGATAATAGCTTGGGTGCAGAAAGTTCACGCACAGTTCCCGACACGATCAATAATTTATCCTCGGACAGAATAGAAGGCGGTGCAACTCGCGGCCTTAACCTCTTTCACAGTTTACGCGAATTTAACATCCGTGAAGGGCGGGGAGCATATTTTGCCAATCCCAGCGGAATCACCAACATCTTCACCCGCGTTACGGGTGGCAACCCTTCTAATATTTTAGGTGTCTTGGGAGTTCAAGGAAATGCCAACTTATTTTTACTTAATCCCAAAGGAATTGTCTTTGGGCCAAATGCTCGGTTAGATGTGCGTGGATCATTTGTCGGTTCAACTGGTAGCGGAATTCTCTTTGATAATGGGTTTGAATTTAGTGCAGCTAATTCTAATGCAGTGCCATTGTTAGCGATTAATATTCCTGTGGGTTTAAGATTTAGAGACAATCCCGGCACAATTGTCAACTCTTCCCAAACAATGGCTCCTACATCAGCCTTACCACCACTCCCCATAGAAATTCCTGCTTTTCAAAAACTAGGTTTAGCAGTAGACCCCGGTCAAACTTTAGCATTAATTGGCGGTGACATTCAACTGCAAGGAGGAAATCTAACTGCTTATACCGGACAAATTCTTCTGGGTAGTGTCAACAGTCCAGGTTTAGTGCAATTTGAACCAACAGCTTTAGGTCTGAATTTAAACTATCGCAATATTCAGAACTTCGGCAATATTGAAATGAACGGTGCATTTATAAATACTAGCGGATTAGGAGGTGGGAAAGTCGATATTCGAGGTGGAAATATTAATCTTAACGGTTCAGGAATTTATGGACTGACACTCGGAAATATCGATGGTAGAGGCATTAATATCAATTCCCAAAACTTACGATTAGAGGGGGGGGCGCAAATTTTCGCCTCCACACTGGGAGAGGGGAGAGGAAGCGATATCAACATCCGCGCTACTGACTCAGTAGAAATGATCGGGTTGGGAATTGAGGGCTATCAGCAGCTTACAGAAAATTTTCAGACATCTGGAACAGGCAACCCCTTTATTTCGCAAATCGTTCTGTTTACTAGCGCTATTGGCAGTGGAGCAGCCGGAGATATTAACATTGAAGCCGGACGGCTGTTGATGAGCAATGGAGTAGTGGGCGGTGCCCCCACCTTTGGTGCTGGGAATGGCGGAAATTTGAGTATCCGCGCCAACACCGTCGAACTCGTGAGTTCAACGCTCTATAACGGAACAACGAACGAAAGCACTGGTCAAGGCGGAAACATCTCTGTTGAAGCGCAACGGTTAATACTGCGCGATGGCGGTGCGTTTGCCAGCTTCAGCCTTAGTGATGGAGCATCAGGGAATATCGCGATTAAAGCGAGTGAATCGGTGGAATTATCGGGTAGTCTTCCTGTAGGTCTAGGGCAAACTCGGCTCGGCACGAATACTTTTGATGGTAATGGAAAAGGTGGGGATATTAGCATCGACACTAAGCGGCTGAGTGTTTCTAATGGAGCCACAATTAGTTTAACGACTGGTGCTATTTTTGGCGAAGTCGTGTTTTCTACAAGTGGGGGGACAGGAGGAAATTTAAGTGTGAGAGCCTCCGAGTCTATAGAAGTGAGCGGCGAGTCAAGATTTTTGGGGAATGCGGGCTATGTAGCAAGTTCTTTTGTTACTCAAACTGCAAGTTCTGGTAGAGGTGGAGATATTCGCCTCTCAACACCTAAACTAACTGTGCAGAATGGCGGGGTTATTTCTGCGGCTTCTTTGGGTATAGCAGATGCAGGAGATATTACAATTAATGCCGAGCGCCTAGCAGTGCAAGGTATTGGGAGTAACAGTGGGTTGAGGAGTGGAATTGAGGCCTCGTCTGGTAGGGCATTTAATGCTGTAAATTCCACTGCTAGCGGAAATGCAGGCTCGTTAAATTTGAATGCTAATCAATTGATTCTTCGGAATAGTGCAGTGGTTAATGTTCAATCTTCAGGAACAGGTAGGGCTGGCAATATTAACGTTGTAGCTGACTCAATTGCGCTGGAAAATAAAAGCATAATTGATGGCACGACTGTCTCTGGTACAGGGGCAAATATTAACCTGCAAGCGCAAGACATTCAGTTGCGACGCGGCAGTAGAATAACCACGGATGCAGGTATTTCTGAGGGCGGTAATATCAGAATTAATAGCGATATTTTGGTAGCTTTACCGCGAGAGAATAGTGATATTACAGCTAATGCTCGCACAGCTAGGGGCGGACAAGTTACGGTCAATGTACCAAATATCTTTGGCTTTACAAGCCTTAACCGTGACCAAGCCAGGAGTAGTTTAGGACTGACTGATCCTGAATTTGCAGCGTTGCAAGTAAGTCCGACTTCTCTAATTCCTACCAGCGATATTGCGGCGATTTCCCAAAGTAGCGGC
>NZ_JAUBQR010000314.1:0-5787 GCF_036701385.1 Microcoleus sp. Pol12B4
ACTCGATACCGCATGGATACTAAAGCTTTTAAACGATCGCTCCAACAGTCTGAAAACTACCACCGCAAGGGTTTCGGACACGAAGCTGAGGTAGCTGGCGTGATGCAGACAGCTTATCAAAGCAGTCTGATCCAGCAAATTCGGGACAATAATTACAGGCTAGAACGTGGCGCAGTCACGATCCGGCTGGCTGAGGCTTTTGGCTTTTGCTGGGGGGTGGAACGCGCTGTAGCTATTGCTTACGAGACTCGCCAGCATTTCCCCTCGGAACGGATTTGGATTACTAATGAGATTATTCATAATCCGTCTGTCAATCAGCATTTGCGGGATATGGAAGTTGGTTTTATTGCTGTTGAGAATGGGCAGAAAAATTTTTCGGTTGTCGATAGTGGCGATGTGGTAATTTTACCTGCTTTTGGAGCGAGTGTTCAAGAAATGCAGTTGCTTAATGATAAGGGCTGCAAAATTGTTGATACTACTTGTCCTTGGGTTTCTAAGGTTTGGAATACTGTTGAAAAGCACAAAAAGAAGGATTACACTTCGATTATTCACGGTCAGTACAAGCATGAGGAAACTGTTGCTACGAGTTCTTTTGCTAATAAGTATTTGATTGTGCTGAATTGGCAAGAAGCTGAATATGTCAGCAATTATATCTTGCATGGGGGCGACCGCGATGAGTTTCTTGCTAAGTTTAGTAAGGCTTATTCTGCTGGTTTTGACCCGGATATGGATTTAGAAATGGTGGGGATTGCTAACCAAACTACCATGCTCAAAACTGAAACCGAAAATATTGGCAAGTTGTTTGAAAAAACGATGATGCGGAAGTTCGGACCGGAGAATTTGAGCGAGCATTTTCAGAGTTTTAATACTATCTGCGATGCGACTCAGGAACGGCAAGATGCTATGTTGAGTTTGGTTGAAGAAAAGTTAGATTTGATGCTGGTGATTGGGGGTTTTAATTCTTCTAATACTACGCATTTGCAGGAAATTGCGATCGACAAAAATATTCCTTCTTATCACATTGATTGTGCAGAGCGGATTTTACCAGGAAATCGCATCGAACACAAGCCTTTGGGGGGAGATTTGGTCGTAGCTGAAGGTTGGCTACCGGATGGTAAAATTGTGGTGGGTGTGACTTCGGGTGCTTCTACACCTGATAAGGTTGTTGAGGATGCAATCGATCGCATTTTGACCATGAAACCCGCTGCAGTTGCCTAATTATATCGTTTTCGCTGCCATCGGAATCATCCTTTTGCGAGTGCTGTGCGATCCTCTCGCAAACAGAGTATGATTCCGATGTTACCGGATTTGATATTAAATTAATTTCAATCGATGAATCCTCCGCAATTACCCGATAGCTCGCATTTTTGATACTATTGATCGGTATCATTGCTCCTGTGGATTTCTCCCCTGCTTCCGTAGGTTACTTTTTAAATAAAATATTAAAAATTTGCTTTTTTTTGGGGTAAGAAGCTTGACTTGGCTAGCTGGATAATGTATACATTTGATAATCGGAATACTGACCAAAATATAATTATTTCACCACTCCGATTATTTAATCTATATTCCAAAAATCAAGTTAAATTAATATGTAAAAACTCTTTTCTTTGAGCCGCAATTTGAAACTGCAAAGGAAAACGAACGATACAAAAATCGATGAAAAAAAGGCTAATTAAGCTTTGCAGGCTATCCTAGATTGTCTGGTGTCTGCCTGAATCACAAGAGGCAAAAAAGCGCTCTCTCGAATCTCAGACTTAAGGCAGATGCAAGGAGTAACCCGACTAAACTAAACAAAAAATTGATTGCACATCTGAGCCTTAAATTTATAGGCTTTAGTCGCCATTTCTGACCGCGGGAAAAATTTGGGTATTCTTAATCCAGCTAGAATAAAAAAAGCAGGACTCGCACGCCAAGTATTTCATGAAACAATCGCTGACTCCCCAAATCACCGCAGGTATCGGAATGGTCGTGGCGCTGCTAATTTTCAATGCGGCAACTTCCTACCGCAACACTCTCAAGTTGGTAGAAAACGAACGCTGGGTCAGCCACACTCACCAAGTTTTAACCGAACTCGAAGCTACGCTTTCCACGTTAAAAGATGCTGAAACCGGACAGCGCGGTTATTTGCTGACGGGAGAAGAACGGTATTTAGAACCTTATTACAGCGCGATCGCCCGCATCAACCAGCAAGTAGCCGGATTGCAGCAGCTAACGGCTGACAATAACCGGCAGCAACAGCGCCTTCGCGATTTGAAAATTGCGATCGGCTCTAAATTAGCCGACCTTGAAAGAACCCTCAATCTGCGACGCAAACAAAACTTAGCAGCAGCCGTGCGCCAAATAAAAACCGGTAGGGGAAAGCAAATCATGGGGGAAATTCGGCAGCAGATAGCCACCATGACTGCTGAAGAAACTCAGCTATTGCAGCAGCGCGCCCGAGAATCTAAAAAAAGCGCTAATTTGACCATCCTGACTTTTACCGTTGCGAGTTTAGTAAATTTCCTGTTGATGCTGTTGGTTTACTATTTGGTGAAGCGCGATCGAACTTTGCGCGACAATGCCGAAATTAAGCAAAATCAACTTTTAGACCAGCTAGAGCACGATCGCCACTCCCTGCAATTAAGTGAAGAACGTTTTCGCAGCGCCATTCTCAACGCACCACTGCCAATTATGCTGCACGCTGAAAACGGAGAAGTTTTGCAAATTAACTGCGCTTGGACAGAACTCTCAGGCTACGAATACTCAGAAATTCCCACAATTGAAGATTGGACAGAAAAAGCTTACCACAGCCGCAAATCCCTAGTGCAAGCAGATATCGAGCGGCTGCACCGCTTAAACGCCCGCATTTCTGAAGGCGAATATATGATTGCCACAGCCAGTGGCGAAACTCGTATTTGGGAGTTTTATTCCGCACCTTTAGGTCAGCTTTGCGACGGCAGAAGTTTAGTAATTAGTACCGCCATTGACATAACAGCGCGCAAACAAGCAGAAGCGGAAATTCGGATGCTCAACGCTACCTTAGAACGGCGAGTAGAACTACGCACCAATCAACTTCAAGCAGCTAACGAAGAATTAGAAGCTTTCGCCTATACCGTAGCCCACGATTTGCGTGCCCCCCTGCGGGGAATGCAAGGATTGGCTGAAGCTTTATTAGAAGATTACCGTGACATCCTCGACGAACTCGGTCAAGAATACGCCCAGCAAATTGTTAATTCTGGGCAACAACTAGAAGAATTGATCCAAGATTTGCTAGCTTACAGCCGCCTGAGCAGCACAGATTTATCGATGCAAGTTTTAGACTTAGGATCTGCTGTTGCCGAGGCAATTGCTATGGTACAAGCTGACGCTAAATCCAGGCACGCTCAAATCAGTGTTCGATCGCCCTTGCCTGCGGTAATTGCCCACCGCGTTACTTTAGTTCAAGTAATCGCCAATCTGCTCACGAATGCTATAAAATTTGTGCAAGGCACACCACCCCAAGTGCAGATCTGGGCGGAGGAAATTGAGCATTCTCAAGAGGGAGAGACAAATAGCAATACAGTGGGAGAATTGGCAAAGGCGACAGTGGGACAGTGGGAGCATTCCCAGTTACTGATGGTCAGTAGCCTATTGCCAGTCTGCATCATCCGTCTGTGGGTAGAAGACAACGGCATCGGTATTACTCCTGAACATCAAAAACGCATTTTTCGCGTTTTTGAACGGCTGCACGGTATAGAATCTTACCCCGGAACTGGTATAGGATTAGCTATTGTAAAAAAAGGAGTCGATCGCATGGGCGGTCAAGTTGGAGTGGAATCTCAAGTAGGACAAGGCAGTCGATTTTGGATACAATTGAGGAAGCATGACGCAAATGCAGACGATTTTGCTGGTGGAAGATAACCCCGTTGATATTCTATTAATGCAGCGGGCTTTTCGCAATGACACTTTTGCTAATACTTCGCTGCAAATTGTTCGAGATGGAGATGCAGCGGTTTTTTATTTAAATGGTGACGGAGAGTACAGCGATCGCGATCGCTATCCTTTACCTAGGATAATTTTACTAGATTTGAAGTTGCCCAGGCGATCTGGTCACGAGGTTCTGGTTTGGCTAAAGCAGCAGCCGGAACTAAAACGCTTGCCAGTGGTTATGCTTACTTCTTCTAGCCAAACACTTGATGTCAAGCGAGCTTACGATTTAGGGGTAAATTCTTATTTGGTTAAACCGATCGGGTTTGCTTCTTTAGTGGAAATGATGCAGAGTTTTAGCCAGTATTGGCTCAATTATACCGAACTGCCGGAACCTCTATAATTTGCGCGTTTTTAGTGGCGATTTCTCGATTTTTATTACTTGTTTCCTCGTTACCAGGGTATTTTTGACAACGAGGAAATTAAGTTTCGAGTGAGGACTCGCGTCATCTATCATTTGAAACAGGTCACCTCCAACATTTTTATTCGCAGTGATTTCTCGGCACCCTAACTAACAACTAAATTATAATTTTTAAAAGTGGTAAACATTCTAGTAATTGACGACAACCCTACCGATCGGCTACTCGTCAAACGCGAATTAGAGCGGCAATTTTCGCCATTGCAAGTAACGGAAGTTTTCGACAATAAATTGTTCGTGGAAGCAGTGAATCGAGGTCGATTCAATCTGGTGATTACCGATTACCAACTGCGCTGGACGAACGGTTTAGATGTGCTTAAAACTATCAAAGCACGTTATCCAGAATGCCCGATTATAATGTTTACAAATACTGGCAATGAAGAAATTGCTGTAGAGGCGATGAAATCCGGATTGGACGATTACATTATCAAGTCGCCTAAGCACTACGTCCGCCTTTGCGTTGCTGTTCGCACAGTGCTCGATCGAGTTGCCGCCTGGGAACGAGTCGCCCGACTAGAAAATCAACTTAATTCTCTGTTAGACCGCTTAAATGTCGGAGTTTTTCGAGCGAGTTCCCAGGGGCAGCTTTTGGAAAGTAATCAAGCTTTTTTGCGCTTGTTTGATGCCAGTAATTTAGCAGATGTCCAAGGGATTTATCTGCAGCAATTGTTTTTGCAATTGGTAGATTCAGGGGAGTCTCGGTGCCAAAATCTAGAAATTACATTTCCTTTGGCAGACGGTCGAGTAAAATGGATTCGGTTTACTCAATATGTTTACAGCGCAGAAGGTGAAAGTACGATCGACGGATTGGTGGAAGATATTACCGAACTCAAGCAAGCTGAACTTGCTTTGCGCGAATTTAATGAAACTTTGGAAGAGCGGGTGAGAGAGCGTACTGCTGAGTTAGAAGAAGTTAATGCACAGCTAGAATCGTTTACGTATTCAGTTTCTCACGACTTGCGCGCTCCTTTGCGGGGAATTTTGTTTTTTGCTGAAATATTGCTCAACGATCAAGTTAGCAACTTGGATGCTACCTCACAAGATTACTTGTACCGGATTACGGATGCTGCCAGTCTGATGAATAGTTTAATCGAAAATTTGCTAGAGTACAGCCGCCTCAGCAAAGCTAACTTGCCACTAAAAGCAGTCTCTCTTAATTTAATTGTGGCTCGATCGATCGCGCAACTAGAGACCGAAATTGCCCAAAAACAAGCTCGCATAACGGTTGTCGAACCGCTACCTGCGGTATTGGCACATCCTCCTACGCTGCTGCAAGTTTTGGCTAACTTGCTCTCCAATGCTATTAAGTTCGTGCAGCCTGGGATAGCTCCCCAGGTGCGAGTTTATGCAGAAGCTGAGGATGAATATATCTATCTTTGGGTAGAAGACAACGGCATTGGTATTGACGAAAAATTTCATGGTAG
>NZ_JAUBQR010000315.1:0-5780 GCF_036701385.1 Microcoleus sp. Pol12B4
GTCGCTGCGGTTGATCGTCCCCACTTTGGGACGTTTCAATTTAAACCGCGACTAGGAATTTTTCGCACAAATTTACCTATCGAGAAACCAGAAAAGCCCACACATTGCTAAAAACTTCAAGCACATCACACAAAACCTGAGAGTGGTTGAAACAAATTTTAATCCAAAACATAGCCCAAACCTGCTATGTGTTCTGCCAATATGTCACCATTATCTTGCAGCCGACTGGCAAATCGATCGGATATAGCTGTTCTAAAAACTGACCAGGCAGAGCGTAAATGTGTTTAAATGTTTGTTAGCTATGGCGTCGGAGTGCTACTACTGTTAGGAGAATCGAGCATTTTCCCAGAACCAAAGCTACTATTTCACTCTGTAAATTTTTTACGTTTTAACAGAATCGAGCATTTTCCCAGAACCAAAGCTACTATTTCACTCTGTAAATTTTTTAGTTTAAGAAATATAAATAAATTTCACATTTTAATACAACAAACTCGACTAGGTGGTGTTTTGGGACTAATATCCTGAGAATCGAAATAGCTAAAGATTGCCCACCCACATAACAATTTCAAGCCAAAAATTAGCAGGGATCGCCTGACTCGATACAAAAACAGGAATTGGCAATCAGTAACCGATTACCAATGACAGCTCGCTATCAAATTTCCGATTCAAAGAGAGAATGTAAATATGAAACGTCTGATCGTTTGCTGTGATGGAACTTGGAACAAACTAGATAGTATTTGTCCAACTAATGTGCTTAAGCTTGCCCAGGCAGTGACACGAACAGCCAGTGACGGGGTTCCGCAGATCGTGTTTTATGACGAGGGAATTGGAGTCGAAAGTAACAAGATTGTGGGCGGAGTCACTGGGCTGGGAATCGATAAAAATATACAAGATGCCTATCGCTTTCTTTCTCTCAACTACGATCGTGGTGACGAAATCTATCTATTCGGGTTCAGTCGCGGTGCTTACACAGTCAGGAGTCTAGCGGGGATGATCTATTGTTCCGGTCTCCTATCCCGCCGTTATATTACCAAGGCATCAGAAGCTTACGAGCTTTACCGTGACCGAGGCCTTAAACCAAATGATGACAAAGCAAAGAGTTTCCGCAAAGATTACGGCAAAGATAACGGCGATCGCGTCCCGATTACCTTGCTTGGTTGTTTCGACACCGTTGGATCCCTTGGTATTCCTCTTGTACCCGTCTTGAAGAAGTATGAGGAACCGCTCAAAAAAAGGTACAAATTCCACGACACTACTTTAAATAAGGATATTGAGAGGGCGTTGCACGCCGTGGCGATCGACGAAATTCGCGAAGTCTTTGATGTTACCTTGATGAAGAAAAATCCTGATTCCCCGAAGCAGAAGCTTCGTCAAGTTTGGTTTCCAGGCGAGCATGGCTGCATCGGCGGTGGTACACCAGAATACCGCGGGTTATCAGATGCTGTCTTGAAGTGGATGTTGGATCAAATCAGTGACTTTGAATTGAAGCTTGAATTCCACCCAGATGCCATTAAGGATATCCAGCCTAATTATAAGATTCCATTTCAAAATAATCCTGGGTTCTTCAAATTGGCAGGAATCAAGTGGCGCGAGGTGGGGGAGACCATTGAGGATATTCATGAAAGCGCGATCGAGCGTTTTCAAAGCGTAGACATCCAGTACCGCCCCAAGAATCTAGAAGCGCTTTTATCTAATAAACAATTAAAATCAATTGAAGAGGAGAGAGAACACTCTATTAAGATCCCGGAATTGAGCCATGGCAATCAATCAAATCTACAAGAACCAAAAGGCAAAACCATATCCCATCTACAAGCACCAAAGGGAAAAACCATTATCTCTTCAAAAAGAGACACATCAAGAGACGGATTTAAAAATAAGGTCGAGACTTTCCTTTTAACTAACTTAAAACCGTTTTGGAGCTTCATTCAAAGCAACGAGGGGCTGAGCAAAAAAGTCAACAAAACTCTGATTAACAATGCCATTCTAAAAATTCCAACTCGCCCCTATCCGTTTAGTGCCATGTCTCCCTACACCTCTTGGGATTCATTAAACGATCGCACTTATTCGGGACTCCAACTACCGCCTACGGATTGGAAGCCCTTAACGAACAAAAACTACATAGGTGTTAACTTAGCACCGACAGAGAAGTTTGAAAACAATCTTCCAGATGTCAAGGAACTGGAGGTCTTGTATCGCAAAAGAGGAGAGACTAAATACTCTCCTAAATCCTCTCTGATTTTCCCCTATTTCGTGCAATGGTTTACCGACAGTTTCCTGCGGACAGATCGGCTAGATCCGCGCAGAAATAGTTCCAACCACCAAATAGATCTGTGTAACGTCTATGGGTTGAACGCAAATATTACTCGCCTGCTGAGGTCTCATCAAGGAGGAAAGCTAAAAAGCCAAATTATTAATGGCGAAGAATATCCTCCTTTTTACTATGATGAGAACGGACAGCCTAAAGAAGAATTCAACGGAATTCCTCATCTAATAGTCGGTGACCATGAAGAAAAAGCGGACAAAATCCCCTATGAAAAAAGACAAAAATTATTTGTAATGGGGATAGAGTTAGAGCGTGTCAATGTGCAAGTGGGCTATGTAATGCTCAACGTTCTTAGCTTAAGAGAACATAATCGCGTGTGCGACCTCTTGGCAAAGAACTATCCAACTTGGGATGATGAACGCCTTTTCCAAACCGCCAGAAATATCGTGATGGCAGAGTTTCTGAAAATTGTGCTAGAGGATTATATCAACCACATTACTCCCTATAACTTCCAATTCTTCACAGATCCCCCAGCATTTAATCATGAAAAATGGTATCGCACCAATTGGATGTCGGTAGAATTTACTTTAGTTTATCGTTGGCATAGTATGCTGCCCGATAAGCTCATCCATGACGGCAAAGAAATTTCTATGCCGGAGACGATGTGGAACAATGATATGATTATCAACAAGGGTTTGGGAGCTATGTTTGAAGAAACTTGTTCCCAACCCGCAGCGCAATTGAGTTTATTCAATACGCCTGAGTTCCTGATTCCAACGGAGACAGCCAGCATTCGTACAGGTCGTGCGGCGAAATTAAGAAGCTACAACGATTACCGCGAACTGTGTAAGTATCCACGGGTTACAGATTTCGCTCAAATTACTAGCAATGAAGATGTCCAAAAAGAATTGAAACGATTGTACGGTCACGTAGACAACATTGAGTTGTATGTGGGACTCTACGCCGAAGATCTGCGGGAAAATTCAGCTTTACCTCCTTTAGTAGGACGACTGATAGGAATTGATGCCTTTTCTCAAGCTTTCACCAATCCTCTATTAGCAGAAAATGTCTTTAATCCAGAAACTTTTTCCCCTGTAGGTTGGGAAGAGATTATGAATACCAAGACCCTCTCCCAGATGCTAAACCGTAATGTTCCTCGCGGTAAAGAGTACAAAGTTTCTTTTTATAATGAGGGTTGGAAACCATCTAAATGATCTGACATAACACGACGGGAGTGGGTTTACAACTTGTGAAGTGTACGCCTTTCTTTAAAATTTATAACTCCTGTTCAATAAGAGCCGACAGTCGCAGCGGTGAGTTGTTCGCGGTTTATCTGAGTACCCAATTAACGGCGAACAACTTACACCTGATTTCCCTCGACATCCGGTTAAAAATCAGGTGAATTTCAAGGGAAAAATGCCAACCATTATAGCCACAATCAGCTTGGAAAAGGTTATTTATGAGCAAGAAGTTATTTACCGAATATCCCGAACAGGACGAACGCAAATACTACGATCTTTTGGTGGAGCAAGCCAAGCTTCGGATGGATAATCTTTACGGGAACAAGGAGCGGGCGCTGCGAGATACTCACGCCAAAACTCATGCCTGCGTTAAAGGAACTCTGGAAATTTTTGACTTTGATCAGGAAGCGATTAAACGGGAATTGGGCAAACGCGCTTCGTTAAGTTCTTCGCAACTCAATGCGATTTCCCTTAAGCAAGGTTTGCTAGCAAAACCCAAACAATATCCTGTTTGGTTGCGATTTGCTAACGGGGCTACCAAAGTATTCAATGATTACGCTAAAGATTCGCGCTCAATTTCAGTGAAAGTTATGG
Source organism: Microcoleus sp. Pol12B4 (assembly GCF_036701385.1). NCBI lineage: Bacteria > Bacillati > Cyanobacteriota > Cyanophyceae > Oscillatoriales > Microcoleaceae > Microcoleus > Microcoleus sp. Pol12B4. The sequence goes on from NZ_JAUBQR010000315.1 coordinate 4,099, forward strand.
GGGTCGAAGGGGAACGACTCGCGCAAAGCCACGAGTCAAAAACCCAGGACATCATTGTTCACAATTCAGAGATATTTGTGAGCCAAACCATCAAAGACTACTACGGCTTTTTTTCTGCTCTGGTTGAATCACCAGAGACATTAAAAAAGTGGCTAATGCGACATCCCAGACACTTTCTAGCGGTGTCAACGCTTACGGGTAGCCGGACTCCGAAGAGTTTGCTAACAGCCAAATATTGGAGCGGTTCACCCTCTGCTTTGGGTCTCCATCCCGATTTCGATCCCTCCCAGCCTGGTCTAGTTCCTGTGGAATACCCTGCTGTAATTAAGTATGGGTTTACTCCGGTTTCATGCAAACCACCGCACGACATAATTCCAGAACAATCTCGACCGGGAATCCCTAAAATTCCCTTTGTCGATCGCGCTAAAGCGTTGGGTTTAGATCCCAATAAACCAGACAATTATTACCGGGATGACCTAATTCAAGCCCTGGCGAAACCTGATGCCCAATACTGTTGGGATTTTGGCATTCAGTTCCAAACCAGCCTAAAAATGCCGATCGACGATGGCATCAATGTCTGGAATGAAAAGGAATCACCCTTCTTGAGAGTAGGTCGTCTCACCGTGAAGCATCAGATTATTGATTATGAAAAACAATCTGATTTCAACGAAAACCTGAGATATTCTCCCTGGAACGGCTTAGCAGTTCATCGTCCAGTAGGCGCGATCAATCGGATACGCGGTGTTGTCTACCCGGTTGTAGCGGAGTATCGCCTTAAAAAGCGAGGTCTTGTCCACCAAGAACCAACCGGAGAAGAAACATTTTAAGGGAATAATTTGAGGCTGGGACATCATTTAATGCCATCAACCAGGTGTCGTCTGAGCCAATGGCAATTCAAGCAAGTTAACAAGCGAAACCTTCAAAAAATCCCATCCCTTTTGAGGGGGTGGGAGTGTTGAAAATTATTAATTTTGAGTCCTCAGTCCTCAGTCCTCAGTTTTGTGTCAGTAGAAATTGATTAATCCCCGTAGGGACACGGCATTGCCGTGTCCCTACACTTCATAAACCTGGAACACGCTATAATTCATGAGTAAAACAACTTTTTGCGTAAGTTTTTATGTTATAAAATTGATAATTAGAGCCACACTTTTTTGATTGGTATTAATAGGACTAAAATTGTCACTACAAACCCATTTTATTGTAGAACATCATGCAATAAACATCTGTAGTTTGGCAGATAATCCCCAATATTGTGGTGAAAAATCGGGCAAACAGTGCGCTCGCCCGCTGCTTTTAGTTTAGGTTGGAAAGCTCATCAAAGCAGCATCAGTCTCAATACTGTTAGTATAGGCTTCGATTTGCGAATATTTACTGTCATTTATCACTGATTATATTTAAATTTGCCTATCCCGACAATTAAATTTATATTTCGCAACATTTACGGGTTGTTTTCTCGATACAGCTAATGCTTTTATTAGCAACTAAAAATTGACGGTTTTACCGAATCTTTAAGATAGAGCGGGAACAGCGAGTCTTTTTTAAATTTTTGATAAAGAACGGGGTACTCGGCGTCAAAAGGATAAAAATTTTAGGTATAAACTAAAAAACTTAGTTAGGATTAATTTGATAATTATCAAAAAAAATCTTTGTATATTATATGATAAAAAGTAAGGATTAATAGT
>NZ_JAUBQR010000441.1:0-1404 GCF_036701385.1 Microcoleus sp. Pol12B4
CCTGGCACATCTTTAGATGAACTCATCTGTGCCTACTGCGCTCAATAGTGTCTCTTTTTTATTTGAAATGACTATATACCTTGATGGATTTAATGCCAAGCAAATATCAACAAAAAAGTCTGCGAGCCTTGCTAGGTCTATTTCTGGAAGCAACAGGACAAAGTTTACCGTTTCTCTCTCAAACAGTAAGTGCCAGCGCGATTAGTCGCTTCCTCAATCATTACCAATGGTCAGTCCGCGCAGTAATTAGAGTTGTGCGGGCAGAGATCATCAGGCAAGTCAAAGCCGAAAGAGGGCTTGGGAGGCGACCGATTTTAACTGTAATTTTGGATATGACCACCCTCGAAAAAATTGGTAAGTTTTCAGGGTTAGGGAAACTAATTAGAGTCTATAATGGTAAACGAGGATTGCACCTGTTAGTCCTCTACATACTTGTGGGAAGAAGTCGAGTACCCTGGGGGTTCCGAGTCGATCGGGGCAAGGGAGAGTTGGCGCCTATAAAACTCGGTCAAAGATTGCTAAAAACTCTGCCAAAAACCTTAACAGCACATTATGAAATCAGAGTATTAGGTGATAGCGCAAATGGCAGTATAGAAATGCTCAAATGGGTAAAAAAACAACCACGCACAAGTGGTATTGTTGGGATGAGGAGCGATCGGAGCTTGGCAGATGCGCGGCTGGTAAACCAAGGACTGCAAAGGGGTCAGCAAGTAGTGCTGCAAGGATTAAACTTTCCAGTCACCCTGTCTTGGTATTGGCTCAAACGGGATGATGGCAGTCTCGAAAAACGCTTTGTAATTTCGACAAAACCTTTATCTGCTGTCTACATTACTCGACTCGGTAGAAGACGTTGGCAGATTGAAGGATTCTTTAAGACTGTGAAACATCGGTTTGGTTTGCATCGGTTTGGACAAAGCACTTTATTGGGAGTTTATCGGTGGCTAGTATTATCTTTTATTGCCTACTTTCTCGCCTTCTGGGCATATCTAGCATCGGGAAAAACTACCTTGCCAGATTGGGGAGACGCGGCGCTACTGGCGAGAGAAACTTTGTTGGCATCTCTAGTAGTTTTGGGGCTGTTAATTAATATCGATCGCACCCAGAGTTTAGCTCGTCAGCAGGGTTTTGACATCACTGTTAGTGGTTGGCCGTATGGCTAATTGAGAATGGTGCAAGATCTCAGTTTTAACCGACTTTAGCTATGAGACGGGGATTAAAATCCCCGGCGGATCTGTGGATTAGCCCGATCGATTCGATCGCACAGTCTTCTTTGAGGCAAGGCTTTAAACCCCTGCCCGACTTGATATTACTAATCGCAAATTACTAACTATGCTCGATCTAAATCCTGTTAAGAAACTGCACCGAATTAAAGGAAATGAACCGCTGCTGCTGAATGACCCGCAT
>NZ_JAUBQR010000442.1:0-1397 GCF_036701385.1 Microcoleus sp. Pol12B4
ATTCTCAGTCAAGGAATTAGGAAAATGTCGCGGCATCACGTTCATTTGTCCGTGAATATCCAGACGGCGCGCCAAGTAGGTGCAAGACATGGCATCCCGGCAGTCTTTACTGTAGATGCCGCAGCCATGCAACGCGACGGTCATACATTTTACTGCTCGGCAAACAAAGTTTGGTTAGTAGATTTTGTGCCGCCCGCTTATCTCAAAATAAGTTGATAATTTTCACTTTTTTTGTAGAATGTGTACCGCAAAAACTGTAAAATAAGAGTAACTAGGAGTTTTGCAAAATGAGTGCGGAAGATATGGGCGATCGCGAAAACAATTTTCATCAAAATAATTCTCCAAATAGAGGCCTGCTAGGATCGGGTTGGCGACCTTTTTACCGTCAATTAGATTGGGAACACCTGGTACATTTAGCATCTAGCGATCCCTTAGAACTAGCTCAAAAAACTTTAGGGGCAGCTAGCGACATTGCCGACGCAATGGGACGACACCAATATACTTGGTGGGCAAATATGTTAAATGTATTCTCGGAAAATACGCGCTACGAAATTGATGAATTTTGGGATTACATTACTCCGCAGCCAGTTTACCCGGATTACCGCTACAAAGACGTTTTAGTTACCGAAACGCCTGTGGTGCAATTTGTCAGCCGCGCTAGCATTCCCATCGACTACGTTCTCAACAAACTCCAAGAGATTACTGTTTTTAAAGTTCTCGATTTGCTGGGAAAACCGGATGCAATTACCCAGTCTTTTATGGAGCGACATTTTTCTTATCCTCCGGAGCGGTTTGTTAGCTGGGAACGCTTGGAAGTTTTGGGTACTGTGTATGCTTCTTGGGCCCGCTTCGGCTGCTGGCTGCAAATTGACAGCTACGACAGGGGAAGACGCTGCTACACTCTAATTTGCCAAGATATGGCGCCGCTCGTTAGCAAGGCAACTTATAATTTAGCGGTGATTCTGGGCGGGTACAAAAGCCGCGTCGGACAGGTTCACAGCCAGTTCCCAATTCGCACTTTTTCTGCGGAGGTTCAAAGTTTTACCGATACAGTTCAGCAGGCAATTTTGGATCAAAATCAGTTGGCTGTTTTGGTCAGTGGCGAACCGGGGACGGGCAAAACTGCTTGGACGCAAGCGGTAGCAAAGGAAATTTTAGTGCCGCTGGGTTATGTGATTTTTATCTTAGACCACGATGCTGTGGAAAATTTTGTGCCTCCGAGTTATTTAGAGCGGATTTGTATTATTATCAACGAGGCTGATAATTTGGCTCAAGATCGATCGACTGCTGAAGCCCAACGCACTAACAAAACTGAACACATTTTGAGTTTGCTGGATGGAACTTTGTATCAAAGCGTCATCGACGAACACGGCATTCAATTTCAGCAAAAACTCGTA
>NZ_JAUBQR010000443.1:0-1394 GCF_036701385.1 Microcoleus sp. Pol12B4
GCGCCTCCTATGTTTGTAGTAAGTTCTTTGTTTTTTTCAATAAGACCACTTTAGTTTGATAAAAAAAGTGAAAAGGGAGAAGAGCTATTTGCGACTAAGTAGCTTATTATAAGCATATTCACGCGAAGAATTAGCCTCTCCTTTTTATCTCTTCGAGTTTGAACAGAATGTAAGGAATACCGGTCACGGTATATCCAGGATATCCAATTAGGAGACAAAACGAAGGGAGATTTTCACTTTTAAAATTAAATCGAAAGATGGTATGAATCAACAAATTATCAAACAGGTCGCCGGTATCGACGTCGCCCAGGATGAACTGGTGGTTAGTCTGGGTTATTTAACACAAGATCTTTGTACCAAATGCATAGCCCGGAAAACTTTTGCCAACAATGTGAAGGGCTTTTCAGGGTTTAGGCAATGGCTTGAAAAAAGTAGTATAGCCGATGTTCCCTTACAAATTGTAATGGAAGCCACGGGTGTTTATCATGAATCAGTGGCTTATTTTTTAGCAGACCATGGATATGCGGTCAGTATTGTTCTTCCCAACAAAATCAGCAACTATGCGCGGACATTAGACATCAAAACGGTCACGGATAAGACATCGGCAGAAGCCATCATGTTGTTTGGTCTGCAACGTAAACTGATGCTATGGAAGCGGCCTTTGGCCGTCTATAAAAGGCTGCGACAGCTAACGCGGGAAAGAGATCAGGTTATTGGACTTAGAACAATGGCAAAAAATCATTTACACGCTGAGCAGGCAGAAGCAGAACCTAATAAGGAGAGTGTAGTTCGGATCAATAAGCAGATACGCTTCTTTACCCAACAGATCGAAGAGATCGCAGCTTCCATCAACTCCCTGGTCCAAATGGATGCAGAATTAAAAAGGAGAATCAAACAAAGTTGTACGATCCCCGGTGTAGGAGTTTTAACTGCAGCCACTGTTCTTGCGGAAACCAATGGTTTTGATCTGATTAAAAATAAAAAGCAGTTGAGCAGCTATGCTGGTCTGGACGTAAGAGAGAAACAGTCGGGAACATCGGTAAATGGTAAACCCCGGATATCCAAAAGAGGAAACCGGTACCTGAGAAAATGCCTGCATATGCCGGCCCTATCAGCGATACGGAGTGATCAAAGATTAAAAGCGGTTTTTGCCAGACTGGTATCCAGGCATGGTATAAAAATGAAGGCTGCGGTTGCTATCCAGCGAAAACTACTGGAAATGATATACACACTTTATAAAAAAGATAAAAACTATGATAAAGAATATTATAAAGTACTAGAGAGCGATATATAACCGCTCTCTAGAGAGGCTGGCAAAGAAACCGCCTTGGAGCACAAAAGTAATTAAATCATATAACTAACTTGGTTCTTAACACAGAATCTTCGCGTGAAAC
>NZ_JAUBQR010000007.1:0-61982 GCF_036701385.1 Microcoleus sp. Pol12B4
AAATTGAAAAGCGATCGCCCTTAATCTCCAAAAGTGCGATCGCCCTCGATAATTTGACAGTTAACTTATCAAAAACCCTCCCTCAAAAAAGTTATCCTCGGCGAGAGGGTAAATCAAACACCACTTCAAATCGGATGTTGGGCACTCGTTGCCGAAACAACTGAAGATGTCCCTCCGCATCCGATCGGCTACGATAGCGACAGACGATCGCCCATTGCAAGCTGGACGGGCGAGGTGGCACAATAGGGAAAACTTCCAACAGATTGCAGGGCATGAGCGACAGCGAGCGGATTTCAGTGGTTTTGCCAACACAGGCTAAAAAGGCTCTCGAAAAGTTGTGCGATCTCGAAAAGCGATCGCTCTCCAACTTTGTCTACCTTCTGATTCAAGAGGCGATCGACCAAGCAAAAGCATCCGGCAAGCTCAAATCAACAGAGGACTGAAACTAAAACTTGATTTATCGTGCTTAATTTTTAAATCGAGAAGTGCGAAAAAACTCGCCTACTGCAATGCTAATATTCATTAAATGAGAGGTGTAAAAACATGGCAAGAAGCAGGCATATCTCCAGAAGATGCCAGGAGAATTCAGAATGCAGCCGATCGGACAAAACAAACCATCATAGTTGTTGGCAGTCGAGCAAACGGGAAAAGTACGCCAACTTCTGACTGGGACTATATAATGTTAGGTAAGTCTCGCCAGCGGCATTCCGCTAGCAGTTCCATCCCTCGCGGTACAAGTGGCGGCGAAATTAATAGTTCAGGTCGAGAAACGGGAATCGATATTTTTACTGGCCGCCTCATCTCAGGAGAACCTCACGTTATATTTGAGCCAGACTTAGGAGAGGCAAATGAATCTAGCCGATGAAATTACACTCAATAAAATTCAACAAGAATTAATTAGCCAAGAAGATGCAAAAAAGTGGTTTTTAAGGTTCCCAACCGAATACCAGCAGGAAATATTGCAGCGGCTATCCTACATGACCCTCCAAGCAGGGGCGCGAGAAGAAGATGTTTCCCTAGCTATTGCCAAATCAAAACTTCGCCCAACTTACACCCCTTGTGTATTGCTGAGTAGAGGGCGATTAAAAGAACAAATGGCAAAGCTTTTGAAACTGCCGCCCTCAGAATTGATCAAAACCTTTTTCCTGTTAATGAGTTTATTGGCAATTGCCGATGCGCGCAGGTACTGCAAATATTGTCAAGATGGCTGTAGCCACTGGTGGCATCGCGATTTGAGCGATCGCAAAGTTGTAGATGAAATTCAGCGCGAATTTCAAGAAAGCATTCTTGTTTAAGTTGTAGTAAGCTGTGATGCGAGCGGGCGATCGCCACTCACGCTGCCGCCATATTCTGGGCTGCCACAGGGACGGGCAAGATGACCATCCCACAAGAAAACTAACTCTTTGTGGAACAGGCCCGAAAGCCTGTTCTAGATGACTGCAAATAACTACAAAAAATAGACTCTTTGTGGAACAGGCATCTTGCCTGTTCCTGACAAAAGGCGACACAGATTACGAATCCCGATCGAGCTTCAGCACAGCCATAAAAGCCTCCTGTGGCACATCCACAGTACCCACAGACTTCATCCGCTTCTTACCCTTGGCTTGCTTTTGCAGCAACTTCTTCTTCCGCGAAATATCACCGCCGTAACACTTCGCCAACACATCCTTCCGCAAAGCCGGAATGTGTTCCGAAGCAATCACCTTCGCGCCAATTGTCGCTTGAATCGGCACCTTAAATTGATGGCGGGGAATCAACTCCTTAAGTTTTTCCGTCAATCCGCGGCCCACATTATAAGCCTTATCGCGGTGTACGATCATCGCCAAAGCATCAACCGGATCGCCATTAATTAAAATGTCCATTTTCACCAACGGATTTTCGCGATAACCGATGAGGTGATACTCCATGCTCGCATAACCGCGCGATCGCGATTTCATCTGGTCGAAAAAGTCAGTCACCACCTCCGCCAAAGGCAACTCGTAAACCAGCGTAGTTCGGCCTTGACTCAGATACTTCATATCCATAAAAATGCCCCGCCGACTTTGAGACAGTTCCATCAGCGCGCCGACATAAGTTTCTGGCGACAGCATTTCTACCCGCACATAAGGTTCCTCAATTTTCTCGCGATACTGAGGATCTGGCAAGTGGCTGGGATTGTCAATTGTTAACACTTCCCCTTTAATTGTTGTGATTTGATAAACCACAGAAGGAGCCGTAACAATCAAATCCAAATTGTATTCTCTCTCCAGTCTTTCTTGCACAATTTCCATGTGCAGCAATCCCAAGAAACCGCAGCGGAAACCAAATCCCATCGCACTCGAAGTTTCCGGTTCGTAAGAAAGCGCCGCATCGTTGAGTTCGAGTTTTTCTAAAGCTTCCCGCAAATCTGGAAATTGGTCAGCATCGATCGGGAACAAGCCGCAAAAAACCATCGGTTTTGCTTCTGTATAACCCGGCCAAGGCTCCGGTGCAGGCTTTTTGACCAAAGTAATCGTATCGCCGACGCGAGCATCAGCTACTGCTTTAATTGCCGCGCCCAGATAACCCACTTCCCCGGCGTGCAGTTCGTCTACTTGAACTTGAGTCGGTGAAAGAATGCCCAATTCATCGATGACATATTCCTTACCCGAAACCATCAACAAAACTCGATCGCCCTTTTTGACACTTCCGTCCATCACCCGGAAATACACAATTACCCCGCGATAAGGGTCGTAATAACTGTCAAAAATTAGCGCCCGCAGCGGTTTGTCAACAGTATCCTGCGGCGGCGGCACCAATTCGACGATCGACTCCAAAATTTCATCTATACCAATTCCTTCCTTAGCAGAAGCCTCAATCGCCCCGCTACAGTCCAGACCGATAATTTCTTCAATTTCCCCTTTTACCCTTTCCGGTTCTGCCCCCGGCAGGTCAATTTTATTTAAAACAGGAATAATTTCCAGATTGTTTCCCAAGGCAAGGTAGACATTTGCGAGGGTTTGTGCTTCCACGCCTTGAGATGCGTCTACCACGAGCAGCGCCCCTTCGCAAGCAGCGAGCGATCGCGACACCTCGTAAGAAAAGTCCACGTGTCCGGGAGTGTCGATCAGATTGAGTACGTACTCCTGACCGTCCTTGGCAGTGTAATTCATCCGAGCCGCTTGCAGCTTGATCGTAATGCCGCGTTCGCGTTCGAGATCCATATTGTCTAAAAACTGCTCCTTCATCTCCCGTGCCTGCACAGTCCCAGTCGCCTGCAACAGGCGATCGGCCAAGGTCGATTTTCCGTGGTCGATGTGAGCAATAATCGAAAAATTACGAATGCGAGATACAGGGACGTTAGTCATGTTTTTTATCGAAGAGCTAATCGGCAAAGGATACTTTTTGTTGTATGATTACACAAGCAAGAGTAGAGTGCTTACTTCAACCTCTTACTGGGGATTGAGATGAAACCACAACTGAGACAAACCTCAAGAGTATCAGTTATTACCCTTCAAGTGTGCGGGCTCGGTCGGACACCCAAAAGGAAAAAACTTTTCTCTGTCTCATTGTACAGAAAGCTGTTAAGCGGTTGAGGAAAGGTGGGGTGCAAATTAGGGACTGCAAATATCTAGTCCAGTCGGTTGTCATGAAAAGAATTGAAACTTAAGAATTAAAACTAGGATTTTTTAACTATGAGCCAGCCAAGTATACCCTCCCACAGTTCGTCAGAAAAAGTGGAACTATCTATCCATATAGATTCGGAACTGCTAGACCAAATTAAGCACTTGACGAATGACCCCAGCAAAGTCATTGAAACAGCAATCAAGCAGTGGCTCAGAGGCGAGCGCCGGGAAGACGAGCTGGCTCTGAGTTTACGCCGCAACCCCCCAGTCCCGCCACGTGGTGAATGGAACGACTGAGCTGCTCTCGCCCCTGACGGCGCGCGCAAATCAGCAGGCTATGAAATTTAGAGCGGGCGGACGATCTCCGGCAGATTTCGTGGCGAAAGCTACAGGTTGTGGGCGAGTTAACTCGGCTAACTGACAACCTCGGAACTATTCAAGGTGACGGAAAAAATGCCTGAGCCAGTCCCAGAGTTGAGCTGTTGGCAGCCTCAGATTTTGGCGTAATTTTCAAACTAGATCGTTAATCGGTGCAGATTCCTAATTCCTCAATCTAAATTTTTATTTCTTAATTACCCAAAACGGCTGAGAACGAATAGTGTTGAGTTTTGAGTTGAGTTCAGAATTAAATAATTAATACTTTATGAGTTCATTAATCACTCAAAAGTCAATAGTAGAAGCATAAAGTTTTTGCAAAGTGTGAGTGTTGAGCGATTAATGTTTTAATTAAAAAGCCAACAATTTTTTTGATTAATAACTCACAAATTAACAGTAGAAGCGCCAAACAGTGGGGAGTATTGAGTTCTTTATTAAAAACTCAATACTCCAAAATCAGAACTACTTTCATCCCCTACTCTGATGGACTCTAACACAGATTTCCGGCGATCGAGCCTCGCCTCTACAGCCTTTTTTCAAGAGTTAGGGGCAGAATTAGTATTTACCCAAGACGGCTCTGGTCAATATCTATCTTTTTATTGGCAAAAAGCCGAACAGTACAACCTTACAGCAGAACAAATTGTCGATCGCCCCCTCAGCGAAACCCTGCAACCCATCCCCCCTGCGCCTTATCTCGATATCCTGCAGCGGACGATCGAAACCCTCGTACCGCAACGGTTCAGCTATCCATTTTGCCACGCCGGACAATATTTTCTCTTCGATTTGACACTTACTCCGGCGATCGACTCAAACGGCAAAGCTGCAAAAGTCTTAGTTATGGGAAGGCTGCTGTCTGACAAACCCACAGACAGACGGCCCGACTCCCCAGAATTTATGCTCTATCCAGCTTTGCCATCCCCATCGGACGCCCGCCCACAAATGCCGCTTCCAGCGAGCCACATCCCCGGTCGAGTTCTCCCTTCCTACTCGGAAATCGACCGCAAAATCATCTCCCAAATTGCTCACAACTTGCACAAAACCCTCGATTTAGACACAATTTGGCAGCAAACTGTTAACAGCTTGGGTCAAGTTTTGAACGCGAGTCGCTGCATCATCTGTTCCTACAAACAAGACAGCGAAAATCTCGAAACTTCTCCCTTCCTTGCCTCGGAAAATCCGCAGAATTCGACCGCAGCAGCAGCCGAATTACAACAGTCAATAGCTAAGGACTCCTCGCCCCCGCTTTCCCCAGCTCAAATCGAAAATCTCCAATCGAAAACTTTTAAAGTAGTAGCTGAATACCGCCAAGAAGCTTACTCTTCTATGCTGGGATTAGAACTGCGCGCAGCCGAACAGCCAGGGTGGATTCAAACTTTAGCCACCTTAAAACCAGTAGCAGTCGATTACACCTCCCCCGCCGCAGATCCCTTCCACCGCCATTCCGTACTCGTAGCAGCTACCTTTTATGAAGACCAACCTAATGCACTGATATGTTTGCACCGCTGCGGCAGTTCCCCAAAATGGAGTCATGTCGAACTCGAATTCGCCCGCGAGTTAGTCGCTCAAGTCGGCAGTGCGATCGCCCACGCTACACTTTACCAAGAATTGGAACAGGCGCGCGCCGAAGCCGTAGCTCTTTCCCAACTTAAAAGTCAATTTCTTGCCAATACTTCTCACGAACTCCGCACCCCCCTCAACGGCATCCTCGGCTTCCTAAAACTGCTTGTGGACGGCATGGCAGATGACCCCGAAGAAGCGCACCTATTTATCGAAGAAGCTTACCGATCAGCATTACATTTGTTCAATGTCATTAACGATATTTTGGATATCGCTAAAATCGAAGCTGGCAAAATGGAGTTAGACCTCGCTCCCGTCAAACTCGGCGAACTTTTGCAACAAGTTGAGAATTTTACACGGGTTCAAGTCGAGCAAAAGCGATTGCAATTTCAAATCCAAAAACCTTCTGTTGAGGACGAGATTATTGTGTACGGCAACTACCAACGCCTGCTTCAAGTAATCTTGAACCTCACGGGGAATGCGATTAAATTTACTGGGGAAGGGGGAATTCGCATCAGTGCTGAGGTTATTAAGAAAAAGGTGACTGTTCACAACCAGCAGTTTCCCGGAATGGTGAAAATCCGAGTCGCTGATACTGGCATTGGGGTTTCTCTCGACAAGCAAGATAAATTATTTGAGTCGTTTTTTCAGGTGGATGGCGCTCGTACCAGACAATACGGCGGCACCGGTTTGGGATTGGCTATTTCTCAAAAACTTGTAGAAGCAATGGGGGGTACAGTAAATTTTTACAGTATGGGGGAAGGACTCGGAGCTACGGTTACTTTTACTGTACCCCTTTATCAAGAACCACTATTTAAAAATTAATCATCGGTAATCAATCATCAATAATTTCTCCTCCGCACGTTGAAGGAATTAGGAAGCCTAAATTAGGAATCAGCAAAAAGTAAGAAGCAAGAAAGAATCAGGAAGCAGCAAAAAACAGCTATAGCAGTTCTCAAATTTCGTGAGACACTCGGAAGCTTTCTTACCAATTAAAAAACTGTACCTGACTCACTTAAAAATTGTTATATTCCTGTACTTGTGAGTTTTTTTGCCTTAATAAAAGTCATCGATAATGGGTAATTATCCTACCAACACAGTTCGATCGCCCACCAGCGTATAAATTTTGACTTTTATCCGTCGCCAAGCTCCCTCCTTGGGAGTTTTGGACTGCTATCGATCACCCACGCCACTTCCGATCCCCACCCAGAATTGGCATAAATCAAATCCGGGGGATACGGATAACAGCTCATCTTTAATCTATCGGCTGGCAGCTAACACCTCTTAGTAAACCCCCACAACCCGCCAACTTTACAAGAACTTAATGCCTGCTTTTAGAACTGATTCAGCTTCCGAATCCCCTACTGTAAAGGATTGTTAAGAAAACTGTTGCATAGAAGGACGCTCTCCGTTCTGTGTGCAGATCATAAAGATCTTGTAAAGACAGCCCAACTACTTAGTAATTTTTGAAAGCGTGTGGCAATATTTAAGTAGAATTACGTAATTCATAAGTGGGACAGCCGCAGACTGGCAAATTGAGTAAATTCCTGCTCTGTTGCCGGAGTGGTAAACTTTTGCCAGTCTAGTAGAAAAAGGGTTGCTATGAATCAGCAAATATCAGCTCAATCGCAAAAGCTTTTACTCCAAATTGGCAGAAATATTCGTCGAACCTTGGATATCAATACCATCTGGCAGCAAACAGTTAACACTCTGGGAGAAACACTAGGCGTCAGCCGCTGCATCATTTGTCCCTATGAAAGTTCTAACCTGCAAGTCAAAGTAGCTGCTGAATACTGCCAAGAACCATTTTTACCCATGCTGGGAATGGAAATCTCGCTCACAGCAGCACCTCATTTCCTTCAAGCTCTAGCTACCCTCGAACCAGTGGTAGTAGACTCCTTTGCAGCCAATGACCCTTTTGGGCCCCAGTCGCTGCTAGTGGTGGCTACCGCTTACCAAGAGCAACCTAACGGCATAATTAGCTTGCATCAGTGCAAAGGTCGATCGTCGGGGAAGGGTAAGACCGATCGACCTTGGACTCAATGCCAGATCGAATTCGCACAAGAACTCGCCGAGCAAGTAGGAAGTGCGATCGCCCTCGCCACCCTCTACCAAGAGCGCAGCAAGCGAGTACAAGGACTATCCCAGCTCAAAAAGCAATTTTTGTTGAAGGCATCCCACGAGCTCCGCACTCCCCTAAATCACATCATCGGCTATCTACAACTAACCATAGACGACCAAGCTGACGATCCCATAGAGGAGAGAGATTTTATCGAAGAAGCTCACCGTTCGGCTATCCACCTTTCTCAGGTAATTTCCAATATCTTAGATTACATTGAGTTAAGTGAAGCTTGCCAAACTCACGCAGAGTTAGCCACTTTCAGGAGTCAGGAAAAATCGGGGTACCAGTAAACATTCTAATGGCGTATTTAACAAGTCTAATATTTACCGTGCCAACCATTTTTACCCTGGAAAAAGCTGATACTTTATCGATAGATTCCCTAAATAAATTCGGTAGCTGGTTCATCAATTATTTTTAGGGAATTATAGTTTTACACAGTACAGCATAGCAACTACTACGCGTAGTAGCCCGGTGTGTTAATCATATTATTTCCGCTGGAACAACTTCCATCAAATAGGTTATTTGACCGGAAAGGATATTGCACGCATAAGATTGCACTTTCGCACTTTTAATGCTTTTAACTTGTGCTTGATATAAAATTACCCACTGCCCTTTTTTTTCGGAGTTTTTGGAGGGCTGACATATCGCGCCCAAAAAGGTTCCTCCATATCTTTCATCGCTGCTAATTTTTGGCGTTCTTCCTCTATGCGCTTGCGTTCTGAAAGATCAGAAAATATGTTGATACTGCCGACAGTCTGGCCGCCCGCATCTCGCACGCGTGCGGCAAACAGCCAAACATCGATTGAACGACCGTCTTTTTTCAACAAAGATATTTCCAAACCGTTTTGCGGTTTGCCATTAGACGCAGACTTTAGCAGCGCGTAAAAATCTTGCTTTTGGCCTTCAGGAATATTCGGTAAAGGTTTGCCTAAAACCTCAGCAGCAGTCCAACCAAAAAGTTGTTCGGCAGCGCGGTTCCAAACAACGGTATTGCCGTCATTGCTGGTACAGTTAATCGCCAGCGGCGCCGATGCTATCTGGGCTTGCAAAACTTGGTTAACGAGTTGCAGTTTCAATTCTACTTGCTTGCGATCTGTTATTTCCTGACAAGCGCCCCACAAACGGACAACCCGTTCAGCAGTTTTGTCCCACACCACTTGCCAGTAGTCCCGTACCCAGCGCACCTCGCCTTTTTGATTAATAATGCGATACTCATTAGCTCCAGTGCGGCTGAAAGTACAGCCTTCTAATTGTTTAATTAACATTTCCCTGTCGTCGGGATGAACGAGTTCAGAGTTCCACCAACCAAACGATTCTAATTCTTCAGGAACGATCCCGGTGCAGCGCTCAAAAGCTTCTGTCGCCCACTCGCAGGCGAACTTGCCGTCGGGCAGTCCTTTAAAAGAATAGGCAAAATCGGAAGTGATTTGCGACATAACTCTGTAGTGGAGTTCTGACTCTCGAACTGCGATTTCGGCTTGCTTTCGTTCCCCTATTTCCCGCGAATTAATTATAATTCCCTGCACGCTAGAATCGTAAAGCAAACTGTTACCTATCGACTCCATGTAGATCCAAGAACCGTCAGCATGGCGTTTCCGATATTCGATTGCCCCCCCAATTCCTGGAGATTCTAACAACTTACCAAAATACGTCTGCCAAGCCAGCAAATCGTCTGGATGGATTAACTCGCCATGAAATTTGCCAATTCTTTCTTCTGGATTGTAACCCAAAAGCCTCTGTAGGGCTCCGCTGTGGTATCGAACTCGCCCGTCGGAGCCAACAATGCTAATTAGATCGGGAGAATTACGCAGCATAGCTTGCAGTTTAGCTTCACTTTTAGTTAATGCTTGATTGTCCCTGCGATGCTGGCTGATTTGTTTTTCCAACTGCTCCCGTAGCTGTCTGATTTGCCCTACTTGCTGGGCTACAGTGCGTTCCAAAAGGCGATTATTTTTTTCAAGCTCAACCAGCTTTGCGGCGTTATTTGTGGCGCTTTCAAACAAGCGGCTGCCTGCCAATTCTTGTAGAGAATTTGATAAATTTTCCAAAATCTTTGTAAAAATTGCCTGTTGGGGGTGTGGCAATTCCCTAGCTTGTTCCTGCAATGTTTCTAAGTGTTTGTAGACAGTTTCTAGCATTTTATTAAGGGGGGAATCTAATAGTTGCCTGCGGGTGCAACCCCTAAAAAGCGGACACAAGTTTTTTCAACATAACCCATAACAAAGACTGGTAGGTGGCGATCGACCCATCGCGCTCTCAATAACCAGGCATTTTGGGACTTTATTTTCAAATCATAGCAATCGATAGAGACAGTAAATTCTTGTTGCGCCCTAATTGCCAGCCCAGCAGCACCCCCAAAAAGTGCTCGCCAAGAGTGCGGGTAACTCCCCTAACCAGTGAATGTGGGGCTTCTCGCGGTTAAGCTAAACTAGATGGGTGTCAAGAGAAAGAGGGATTTATGACAGAGCAAGCCAACGCTCGCGATTTGTTTCGCGCTGCTTACGAACACCGCTATACCTGGGATGCCAATTTTCCCGGTTACAGTGCCGATATTGAACTCAAACAGGGCGACGAAGTATATACGGGTCATGTTTCCATCAAACCCGACATGAGCGTGGAAGTCAGTGGCATTGAAGATGAGGAAGTGCAGCAAAGCGTATACACCCAAATGCGCGATATTGTCACCCACCGAAAACGCTCGACATTTGAAAAATCTCACGGCAAAAATAGCTTTACCCTGGGCGAGAAGGACAGCACCGACGCTGTGGACATCTTGGTGCAAGGTGACTCAATGGGCTCGAATTATAAAATCCGAGGTCTCTCAATTTGTCAAGTCAGCCGGGTGATGGGTCGCATGGCTTTCGTAATTGACACACACAAAAGCTTAGAGACCCCCGAAGGTTCTTTGGCGACTCACTACGATGCCGTTTTCCGCAACCCCCAAACAGACGAAATCATCAAAGAACTCGCATTTGAAGATACCTTTGAGAAGATAGGCGACTATTATGTCATGACAAAGCAAGTAGTTCGAGCAAAAGAAAAAGGTCAACTGACAACAACCGAGTTCAACTACTCCAACGTCAAACTGCTAGAACCAGCAGTAGTGTAGCGCGATCAAAAACCCCATTTCTTAAATAAAACGGGTTTTTTGGATAACGTATCAGAATCAACTTGATTTGGCAGCAAGTAACGCTACGATCGAACTAGAGAGCGAATTCTGATCGAGCATCAGCATGACAGAAACCGGGTTTCCGGCAGCCAGTTCACCTGAGTGCACAAGTCTTTTGTCAAGGAACCCGGTTTCTTAAATCTCGTGCGGTTGAGAATGCTGCCCTTGAGTCAAATAGAACAAAATCAACTGCAAGAAATCATCACAGAGGCAAAATATGACACTAGCACTAACCAGAGATAACGTCGAAACAGTTCTCGATGAAATGCGCCCCTACTTGATATCCGACGGCGGCAATGTCGAACTCGTAGAAATAGACGGTCCAGTCGTACACCTGAGACTGCAAGGAGCTTGCGGCTCTTGCCCGAGTTCCACAATGACTCTGAGAATGGGCATTGAACGTCGCCTGCGCGAGGCTATCCCAGAAATTGCCGAAGTCGAACAGGTAATGTAATTAGTCAGTTGGCAATTGGCAGTTGGCAGTTGACTGTTGACGTTTGACAGTTGACAGTTGACAGTTGACTGTTACCAATTACCAACATTTAATTGCCAATTACTAATTACCAAATTTAATTACCAATTACCAATTACCAATTACCCAATTCAATTACCAATTACCAATTACCAATTCAATGTCTCACCCCCTTTATGTAGCCTTCATTTGGCACCAACACCAACCGCTATACAAATCCCGAGTATCAGGTAGCGCAGGAGCAGCGCAGTACCGGCTGCCTTGGGTGCGCTTGCACGGAGTCAAAGACTACTTGGATTTAGTGCTAATGCTGGCAAAATATCCAAACCTGCATCAAACAGTAAACTTGGTTCCCTCATTGATTTTGCAGATAGAAGACTGCATCGCAGACAGAGCATTAGACCCTTACTTGGCGGTGACATTAAAGGCAGCGGAAACTTTAAATATCGAAGAAAAAGAGTTCATTTTAGAACACTTCTTTGACGCCAATTACCACACCCTGATTCAGCCACACCCCCGCTACGCTCAACTCTACACTCAGCGGCAGGAAAAAGGCATTCAGTGGTGTTTGGCAAACTGGAAATTGCAGAATTTTAGCGACTTGCTGGCCTGGCACAATTTAGCTTGGATTGACCCGCTGTTTTGGGACGATCCCGAGATTGCAGGGTGGCTGAAACAAGGACAAAATTTTAGTTTGGTAGACAGAAAAAATATCTACTCAAAACAAAAAGAAATCCTCGCTCGCATCATTCCCCAGCACCGTAAAATGCAAGTTGAGGGACAGTTGGAAGTCTCCACAACTCCCTACACGCACCCGATTTTACCGCTGCTTGCCGACACTAATGGCGGCCGCATAGCTATTCCAAACATGACGCTGCCACAACACCGGTTTCAGTGGGAAGAAGATATTCCCAGACACCTGAGAAAAGCCTGGGAAATGTATGAAGATCGGTTTGATTGCCAACCGCGCGGTTTGTGGCCGTCGGAACAAGCAGTCAGCCCGGAAATTTTGCCCTACATTGCCAAACAAGGCTTTAAATGGATAGTCTCGGACGAAGCAGTATTGGGGTGGACAATTAAACACTTTTTCAACCGCGACGCGACAGGGAATGTCTACGAACCAGAATTCTTATATCGCCCTTACCGTTTAGAAACTCCTGACGGCGATTTAGCCATAGTATTTAGAGACCACAGATTGTCCGACTTGATCGGGTTTACCTACGGTTCGATGGAACCGGAAAAAGCAGCATCAGATTTAGTGGGACATTTAGAAGCGATCGGCAGAACTCTCAAACACCGACAGTCCGACGGCCAAACAGCTTTAGAAAATCCCTGGTTAGTGACGATCGCCCTAGACGGCGAAAATTGCTGGGAATTCTATCCCCAAGACGGCAAACCGTTCTTAGAATCCCTCTATCAAACTCTCAGCGACAATCCAGATATCAAATTAGTCACAGTCTCGGAATTTCTCGACCAATTCCCAGCAACCGAAACAATTCCCGCAGCCCAACTGCACACCGGTTCCTGGGTGGACGGTTCCCTCACAACTTGGATCGGTGATCCCGCGAAAAACCGGGCTTGGGACATATTAGGGCCCGCCAGACAAATGCTGGCCAACCATCCAGAGGCCACAGAAGAAAGCAACCCAGAAGCTTGGGAAGCGCTGTATGCAGCCGAAGGTTCCGACTGGTTCTGGTGGTTTGGCGAGGGACACACGTCGAACCAAGATGCCATGTTCGACCAGCTATTTCGCGAACACGTAGCGGGAATTTACGAAGCTCTCGGCGAGCCCGTACCTCCGGAAGTGCGGCGAGAAGTAGAGGTGCACCAGGTTCAAGGCGACCACCTGCCGCTGAGCTTTATTCACCCGGTGATTGACGGTATCGGCAACGAACAGGATTGGGACAAAGCCGGCCGGATCGAAGTTGGGGGAGCAAGGGGTACGATGCACCGGAGTTCGGCAATTCAGCGGCTTTGGTACGGGGTTGACCACTTGAATTTTTACATTCGCGCCGACTTCAAGGTAGGGGTGCGGCCGGGAATTGATTGCCCGCAGCAGTTAAATTTGTTCTGGTTTTATCCCGATCGCACGATGCACAACAGTCTGATTCCGCTGTCGGGTTTGCCTGACGAAGCACCGCTAAACTATCGATACCACCATCAGTTAGAGATTAATTTGCTGACGAAATCGATTTGGTTTCAGGAAGCAGAAGAGGGCGATCAGTGGCAGCCCCGCATTAGCCGCGCCCAAGTGGGAGTGGATAAATGTCTGGAGGTAGCAGTACCCTGGGCGGATTTGCAGATTATGCCCGACTGGCAGGTGAGGCTGATTGCGGTTTTATCGGATGGGAGTTGTTACTCTAGCTGTATGCCGGAAGATGCTTTGATTCCGATCGGAATGCCGTAAAAAGTCATTAGTCATTAGTCATGAGGCTGTAGGGGCGGGTTGCACCAACTTTCATAGAACTGACAACCCAAATAAATATCAACCCGCCCCCTGAATTAGTAATTAGTCATTAGTCATTTCTTGAACCAACAAACAATTAAATAATTATCAAATTATATTAAATTGGGGCTTCAACTCTGGCTACCTAATGCCTCGATCATTTCGATCGCGTCCGGTTGATATAAGGCTATAACATTTGTTTGCAGTGAGGGCTTAATTCCTACTAAAAAAGAGGACTTAAGTCCTCACTACAAAAGATATAATAGTTAATTTACCGGACATCATATCATTAGTCATGGGGAAATTAACACACTAATGAGCCACATTTTACTCTTGGTCGATCGCCACCAACAACTTAATTTGCCGATCGCCCACCTCAACACCGAGCATGAGGTGCTCGTACTCGATCGCGCTTTAGATCCCAACTCCGAATTTCCCATTCCCCAAATCGCTTTTGACTTGTGCATTCTCGACGAGGCAAATTTCGATCGCATCGGGCCGCTGGTAGAATCATTAAAAGCTGCCGCCGAGCCAATATTTTTACCGTTTTTGCTTGTTAGTAAGTCCCCAACGCCTGCTCTTTTTGACCAGCCATTTTCGCAGCAGGCAAAACAACTAGAACGCAGAATAGACGATTTGATAGTAAGTCCCGCCGAACCTGCCCAACTGCATTTGCGGGTAGAAAATTTGTTGGCGCGCAGGCGGCTGTCCCTAGAACTCCACAAACTTCAGGAAGTAATTAAGGAAAGAACTTTTACAGAAAGTTTGTTAAAGGACTCGCTGCAAACGGCAAACGAAAACCTGCAACGGGAAATCGCCAAGCGGGCGGAGGTAGAAGCTGCACGGCGAGAAAACTCCTATCTCGACTCGCTGATAAATGCGATGCCAGATATTGTCTGCTTCAAAGATGGTGAGGGCAGGTGGCAGGAGGCAAATAGAGCGATATTGGAAGTGTTCGAGCTAGAAAAAATAGACTACCGCGGCCTCAAAGATTCTCAGCTAGGAGAACTCAGCAGTTTTTACCGCGAGGCGCTACAGGCCTGCGAGGTGAGCGATAGAGAAGCGTGGGAAAAAGGTGAGCTTTCTAGGGGAGAAGAAGTGATTCTCCGCTCAAACGGTACTGTGAAAATCTACGACGTGATTAAAGTACCCGTATTTCACCCCGACGGTAGACGTAAAAGTATAGTGATTTTGGGTCGGGACATTACCGAACACAAGCAAACAAGAGACGAACTCGTGCGCTTGGCGTCGATTGTCGAGTCTTCCGACGACGGCATAGTCGGCAAAACCCTCGCCGGGACCATTCAGAGCTGGAACGCAGGAGCCGAGAAGATTTACGGCTACTGTGCCGCGGAAATCAAGGGCCAGTCGATCGAGATTTTAGCCATACCCGAACGCCCCAAGGAAATGCCGCAAATTCTGGAAAATATTAGGGCTGGAGCAAGCATCGACCATTACGAAACCGTGCACTTGCGGAAAGACGGTCAACAGATAGATGTGTCGTTGACGATTTCTCCGATTAAAGACGCCACTGGAGCGGTAACGGGCGTTTCGACAATCTCTCGCGACATCAGCGACAGCAAGCGAGTCGAAAAAGCCTTTGAACAACTCCGCCACCAAACAGAAATGATTTTGTTCTCCGCAGGAGAAGGAATTTGTGGGTTGAACAAAGAGGGAAAAGTAACTTTTGTCAATCCTGCGGCGGTGAGAATGGCTGGGTGTGAATCGAAGCAATTGATCGATCGACCGCTCTATGAAAGCTTACATCGTTCACAGGAAGAAGGTTCAAAGGGGATCCAGCAACTCTCACCTGTAACAGACATCAATTCAGGGTCTGAGCTGATCCCACACTGCGCCGCACCACAGGCGGGCAAACTGCTGCCGAACCGGGTAAGTTCTCAAATTTTAGCCACCTTGGAAGACGGAGAGGCGCGGCGCGTCA
The DNA here is from genome assembly GCF_036701385.1 of Microcoleus sp. Pol12B4. Lineage (NCBI taxonomy): Bacteria > Bacillati > Cyanobacteriota > Cyanophyceae > Oscillatoriales > Microcoleaceae > Microcoleus > Microcoleus sp. Pol12B4. The sequence continues at coordinate 15,668 of NZ_JAUBQR010000007.1, forward strand.
CCGATGAGATTTTTTGGCGGCGAGACGGCAGCAATTTTCCGGTTGAGTACGTTGTCGCTCCCATGCGAGAAGAAGGCGAAATTATTGGAGCTGTGGTGACTTTTAAGGATATCACCGATCGGCTTGCCGTCGAGCGCATGAAAGATGAATTCATCTCTGTTGTCAGCCACGAACTGCGGACACCCATGACCTCAATTCACGGCGCCCTGGGCCTCCTCAACAGCGGCCTGCTGGACGCTTACCCCCAGAAAGCTAAGCGGATGCTGGAGATTGCTGTCACTAACACTGACCGCTTGGTGCGGTTAGTCAACGACATCTTGGATTTAGAGCGGATGGAGTCGAGTTACAGCACTGCCATCAAACAAACTTGCAATGTGGCTGAGCTGATGTTGCAGGCGGCTGACGAGATGCAGGGAATGGCTCAGCAGGCGGGAGTTACTCTGTCGGTGAAGCCTGTGGGGGGGCAATTGCAAGCTGTTCGCGATCGGCTAATTCAAGCTTTGACAAATTTACTCAGTAATGCTATAAAATTTTCTCCCTCCGGCGCTACGGTTTGGCTGAGCGGGGAGTTGACCCACAACCCCGATTTGACAGAAAAAGCAGCGCACAAGTCGGTGTCGTCTCCGTCTTTGTTATCTCCTGAGCCTGCCGCCGCGCCTCCGCATTTGCCAGTTCCGAGCTCGTGGTACATCGTGATTGCTGTGAAAGATCAAGGGCGGGGTATTCCGCCAGACAAACTGGAGATGGTTTTTGAACGCTTTCAACAGGTTGATGCTTCTGATTCTCGCCAGAAGGGAGGTACTGGTTTGGGGCTGGCTATTTGTCGCAGTATTGTGCAGCAGCACGGGGGACGGATGTGGGTGGAGAGCGTTGTGGGGGAGGGCAGCACTTTTTTCTTAAGTCTGCCACTTCTCAGGGAGGGGCTTGCAACTGAAAGTTAATTTCTACCCAGGTGTACCCAAAGTTACTGATTTTGTGCAAATTGTTCGATCGAGTCATCGACAAACAATCTCAGCCTTTTCTGCAGTTTGGGGACAGCAGGCAAAAAGCGCGATTTGAGGTCGAAAAGCGGCTTTTTTTGGGTGGGATGTTTTACAGCAACCGCGCCAGACGGTTAGGATGTTCTTAGTTGAAATCCTGCCGCTCGATTGCAACTTCGGTCTTCCTTCTTCCTTCTTTCTTCAATATCTGCTATACAGTTTTGAAAATTTACTGTAAAGTCCGATCGGCTAAAATAATTTGCTTTACAAAATATTCACATTTCGCCTCTAATCTGTGATCAGTTCTCATTTCTAAAAAAATGTTAATTTTGACTGCCAAGCGCATCTTGGTTATTGACGATGCGGAAGATATTCGGGAAGTAGCTCAAGTCAGTCTTGAACTGGTGGGGGGCTGGGAAGTCCTGACAGCGAGTTCGGGCCGCGAGGGGGTTGCTAAGGCTCTTGCCGAACAGCCTGATGCTATTCTATTGGACGTGATGATGCCCGACCAAGACGGGCCTACTACTTTTCTACAGTTACAAGCTAATAAGGCTACGCAGCACATTCCGGTAATTTTATTGACTGCTAAGGCTCTGGCTGGCGACAGGCGGATGTTCGCGGATTTGGGGGTGGTGAGCGTGATTGCCAAGCCTTTTGAACCGATGTTTTTGGCGGCTCAGGTCGCTGAGGCTTTGGGCTGGGAGCAAGAATAGATCGATCGCGCGCCTTGAATTGTACAGCTTTTCGAGCAGTAGTTTTGCAGGCAAAGAGAGTTAAAAAAACTTGCTTTCTTTGGTATGGTTCATGAGGTCGAATCGGATTGATCGGACAAGATATATGTAGCGACTTAGGCGCCGTGCCTTTCATCCTGTCAGCTTAAGACAAAAAACCTCAGTCCGGTATCAATTACAACCCTGTCGGTGTTGGGGTGAAATTGATACAAATTATGGATGCCTAAGTCCCTATTGGTAGTGCGCTTATTTAACCGCATTCGGCCTCAGCCATGAACTGAATATTCCTGTGGGTTTCTCGGACAAATATAAGCTGGCAAAATTATTTTACTTTTTGTAACAAATCACTCGTCTTCATAAGTTCTTCAGGTTTTAGTTTTATGTTTAAGCAGAACGTCAGGGATCGCTCCTGACTGTTGGCAGACACATTGGGAGAAGACGACTATGCCCTCAGCTTACATTTTGCTACTAATAGTTTCTCTGGCAGCAGTCTGGGTTTACTGGCAAACCTCTCAAGATATTTTTGTTCTTGTGGCTTGGGCCGGTCTGGGTTGTTTTATTTGGGGTTTCTCTTGGGCTCCTTGGAGCGTTCAGCTTTTGATTGTGGTGTTACTGTTAGGCCTCCAAAAGTGCTACTTGCGCGACGCTCAAAGCTGTGAGTGAAAGAGATTTTTTATTTTTGTGCCTGGAATTGAGATATGCAGGCATTCGTGAATCTCTCTAATGATTTGGTTATCGCTCCATATCTTCAAAAAAGGTTTAAAATATCATGAATAGTTGCCCTTGTTGCTCCTCTAAATTGCTCCGCCACGCTCGCCACAATCGCGTTTATTGGTTCTGCTCGCACTGCTGGCAGGAAATGCCCGATCTGTCGGAGATGATTTTGGGTAACAGCGTGCGGACTCACAAACGCGACGGTTTGGTGAAGGTGGCGACTTTGACTCCTAAATTGAGGATTTTTGAGTCTGTAGAAATTGCTTAGTTTGCTGGAGTTAGTCTCCCGATAAATATTGAGACGGAAAAGATTTTTGATTGTCTCATCTGTTAGATTTTTTGATAAAAAATGCAAAAGCCCCTTCCGTGTGAAGTGAAGGGGACTTAAGAGCGGGGGACTTTTGCACTTGTGATGGGGTCGATCGCCTGAATTTCAGCTATTGTATGCAGTTAAGCTGATTACATCAAACCGATTTGAGAGAGAATGCCTTGACCAGTGAGGAATTCGGTAGCTAGGCCGATAACGAAGCCCAACATTGCCAAACGGCCGTTCCAGGTTTCAGCAAACTCAGTGAAGCCAACTTTTGCGTCTTTGTTTTCCATGACCAGAAACCTCGTTTAATTTCAACCTTATGTAACTAAACTTAACACAGCAGTACCAAGTTTGCAACATATTTTTACATTTACTGTTCAAACGCCGGAGATCAGCGGGAGGGGCCCGCAGCGAGAGGGGCTCGCGGGGGAAAGATTGACATAGAGCTTCGCTGTCTGCTAGGCTTGAGCGAAATCATTGGTTCATCAAAATTCCAGTGCCGAGCGTGGGCTGCTGTCTCACCTATCGTATATGTATATTTTTTTACATATATGCTTCAATATGTGATTAGTAAATAACATTGCTAAGTATTTATCTAAATATCTATTGCAGTTGTCTATTAATCTCATATAGATGTATACATATAAGAATATTTACATATACGGTAGATGAGACATCAGCTCACACCTAGCGTCACATGAAAAGTGTTTGCTTAGTGTGAGTTGTTCTCATTTATGAATTGTCCGACAGAAAATTATCCCTATAAGATAAGTAAATTAGAAGTAGCATTAATCCCTACTTTTAAATCTTATTTGTTTGAGAATATTCATCTCTTCCCAATCCCTAAGCAACATTCCTTATTTGCTGGATAACTGATGTTTCAATGCTGTTGTAAACAACAAGCAAAAGGAAACCGAAATGAATCCAAAGCAGAAGCATAACAAGAAGCAAAAACTGATCGATGATTATGGTCAGAACTGTTGGTGGTGCGGTAAATTTCTCCCAAGGAATCAACTGACTATTGAACATTTGCGCCCCAAAAGTCGCGGTGGATCTGACTGTATAGAAAACCTACGACTTGCTTGTCTTTCATGCAACCAGTCTCGCGGAAACAGTCTCTACCCTCCCAACTGGGTAAGGGGGTAAGTGTTTATAGGTAACATCTCAATTCATCACCCCGGTTTTTCAAATAAACCGGGTTTTACCCAGAAATAAAAACCATAATTTACCTTAAGTGTTCGAGAGAAGGAAATAACAAAGATGGCAATGAACAATAACGAACGAGTTGGCAATGCTTTAAAATTTCTCTGTCAGAGATTGTACCCTTATGTGGAACAGCAAATGCAAGCATTTTACGGCGAGCGCTGGCTGGCAAAGGCTCAAGATTGCTTGGTCAACAATAAAATACCCAAAAGAAAAATAATAGATAATATTCTGCGTGAAGATGTTTTGACCCTGTTGTCAGTCATGTCAAAGCAGTGGGATAATGTCTTCAAAAAGCATCTAACTCCTTTTGAAAATGCTCTAGTGATTGAACTTATAGAAGTCCGCAATAATTGGGCGCACAATTCCTCATTTTCCAGTGAAGATACCTATCGCGCTCTCGGCAGTATTGCCAAACTACTTAAAGCTATAGCTGCCTCAGATGCAGATATTAAAGAATTAGAAAAGCAAAAACAAGATGTCATGCGACTTCTTTCTCAAGAGCAAACTCGTCACGAAACTCGAAGTTCTTCTGCTGAAGAATCTCGCTTTAGAGCAAGTTTAGCAGAATTACTAGAAACACTAAATTTTCAGGATGCTTCTTTGTTAAACCAGGCACTGACTCACCGCTCGTATCTTTACGAAAATCCGAAAGAAGTAAGTGAAGATAACGAGCTACTAGAGTTTCTTGGTGATGCCTTGTTAACTTTCCTGAGCGCTGAGTATCTCTATCGTGATTATTCAAATAAAAGTGAGGGTGAACTGACTTGCATACGTTCTGCGTTAGTAGATAAGGCACAGTTAGCGAAGTTTGCGATCGAGTTAGACATTGGCAAATGGATGCGATTAAGCAAAGGTGAAGCAACAAATGGAGGCACCGCTAAAGAGTCGTTGCTCAGCAACACTTTTGAAGCAATTATCGGCGCGTATTTTCTAGATTCCGGCATTGAGGCAGTCCGCGATTTTGTAGAACCGCAATTTACGTCAGTAGTGGAAGAAGTTATTTCTTCTCAGCCAGAACCGGACTCTAACATTTTTGTAGATCCAAAAAATCAGCTTCAGGAATGTGTACACCAGAATATCGGGCCAATTACCCCTCAATACATCACGATCCAGGAGGCAGGGCCAGATCACGCTAAAGAATTTACTGTGGAAGTGCGTATAAATGGACAAGTATACGGTCAAGGTAGCGGTCGCAGTAAAAAAGAAGCTGAAAAACGTGCTGCTGAAGTCGCACTAAAAAAAGTCCGGCTAATATAGAGACGTTTTAGATATTAATTTCCCAGCAAGTCAAGACATAAAAATGTACAAACTACCAAAATTTAAAAATGAATCACTCCTCATTCGCGCGCTCACTCACCGTTCCTACGTTAACGAACACCCAGAAGCAGGCGAACACAACGAGCGACTAGAATTCCTCGGCGACGCCCTGCTAGGTTATCTAGTTGGCGAAGTCTTGTACAAGCGCTATGAAGATTTTAGCGAAGCTCAATTAACTCGCTTGCGTTCTGGATTAGTCGATCAGGATCAGCTAGCAAAGTTTGCTGAGCAACTAGGTATAGGCAAGTTAATGCGCCTGGGAAAAGGGGCAGAACAAGATAAAGGTCGCCAAAATCCCTCTTTGCTTTGCGATACTTTTGAAGCGATTATTGGTGCATACTATCTCGACTCAACCATTACACCTGTCCGCGCCTTTGTTAAAAAGCTGTTTATTCCAGTTGCTGATAGTATGATTTACCCTCAGTCCGATGCTGGGCAAAAAAACCTTGTAGATTCTAAAAATCGATTTCAGGAGTGGGCTCTGGCAAAATTCGGTCAAAACCCGGAATATTCAATCATTGACGAGGAAGGCCCGGATCATGCCAAAGAGTTCACGGCAGAAGTGTATGTCAGCGGTAAAATGTACGGTGTTGGCCGGGGCCGTCGCAAACAAGATGCTGAGAAAAATGCGGCAGAAGATGCGCTAGCAAAACTGAAAAAACCCGGACCGATCTAAACTTGAAAACGCGGGTAAAAACTACTAGCTTTTTTCTGCGATACGGGCGTTGGCTAAGTCATTGAAGACGATCGCCAGAATTGATTTCCAGAGCACACAATGGGCTATAATCAGGACTTGTGCAAGTGTTACCGCCGTCGATCGAGGGTTGCAATGGCAGAAATTCGTTGACGAGTACCCCAGTGTCGATCGTAATTTTGGGAAATATTCAGAGCAATTCATGTCTACTCAAAACCCGACTACCCTAACTGTTGAAGAAGCACAGCAAATCCTCAAGGATTTCACTTGTCTGGATATGCAATCGGCAGCATCACCGCTGGAAAAAAAGGCCCTCCGTCAAGCTATTTTGTTGGTAGCAAGTTTGTCGGATTATCAAATGTTGGGAGTGTGCGCTGCTTCGACGGATGAGGGGTTTTTAGCTTTAGAAGCTTATTTGAAAGCTTTGGGATATCAAGTTGTTTTAGATCCCAATGCTGTCTCGACCTTTGCTGGTTCGGTTTATATTAAGTTCAATACTTTGAAGGGGTCGTATTATGTTGACGGCTATCCCGGAACTTACCGGGGCGTTTTGATTTCGTGTCAATCTGCCTCAGAAGGTGGAGTTACGGGCACTTACGGTCATTTACCTCTCGATTTATTTATTGATTAATTTGTCAGTAGGTAGTCGATCGATTAAATTCAATCAAAAACTGACTCATGCACCTTACTAAGCTGTAGGGTGCGTCAGCCGAGCGCCCTTGGATTCAGTTGAATCGAACACCGACTGACGCACCTTACTAAAATTAACCCTTGCCAACGCTCAATTCTGCCTCTGGTTCCGGTGCGGTTTCTTCTGGTGGCAGTCCCAAAACATCGCTGTACAAGTTGACGTATTTCCGGGCCGAAATATCCCAGCTAAAATCTTCTCTCATGCCGCGCTGTTGCAGTTCTTTCCACTTATCTTTGTAGCGGAAACCTTCCCAAGTTCTGATCATGCAGGTGAACAAATCGAGGGGTTCGTAGCGATCGAAACAGTAACCTGTACCAGTATTGTCAATCGGGTTGTTGTGGGAAACGGTATCGACTAAACCGCCGGTGCGGCGAACCATTGGCACGCACCCGTAGCGGAGGGCGAGCATTTGGCTGATGCCGCAGGGTTCGAAACGGCTGGGCATCAGGAAGCTGTCGCAGCCTGCGTAAACGCGCCTGGAGAGGGCCTCGTTGTAAAGTAGTTGGGTGGACATCCGACCGGGATAGCGGGCTGTCATTTGCCAAAGTTGGGTTTCGTAGTAGCGATCGCCCGTTCCGAGTACAATAAATTGAGCGTCGGTATAGGCCATGAACAGATCGAGCATTTGAATTATCAAATCCAATCCCTTCTGTTCTACCAGCCTTGTCACCATGCCGATCAAAAAAGCATTTTTATTCACTTCCAAGCCGACTTCTTCTTGCAGCGCAATTTTATTAGCGGGGCGCTTTTCAATAGTATCAACACTAAATTGTTGATGGAGGTACTTGTCAGTGGCGGGGTTGTAAGATTCTGTATCAATTCCATTCAAAATGCCTGATACTTTACCGCCGAGGTAAGACAGCAAACCTTCCAAAGTTTCCCCATAAGCTGGGGTTTTGATTTGCTCGGCGTAAGTCGGTGAAACTGTATTTACTCGATCGGCAAACTGTACAGCAGCGGCCATTGTATTGTGACCTTGCATATACCAAGGACACCAAGTCATCTGCTCCAAACGCCAGCGCCATGGCCCTTGATAAGCTAAATTGTGAATAGTAAAAACCGTGCTGATATCGGGGTCTTGGCTCATCCAAACAGGTATCATCCCCGTATGCCAGTCGTGACAGTGGATAATTTGGGGCTTCCAATGATTCCAGGCAAATTCAGCCGCAGCATTGGCAAAGAAAGTGAACCTCCAATCTTCATCTAAACCGCCGTAAACTCGGCGCGGCAAGAAAGATGGATGTTGTAATAAGTATAAAGGTACATCGGTTCCCGGCAAAACACTTTCAAAGACCGAGAAGCTTTGGAACATGGCAGACCCATCCCAAACAGGTTTTTTGGGAACGTCCATTTTGTCGGGGATAAAACCGTAGTAGGGCATGAAGATGCGGACATCGTGTCCCATGCGCCGCAAAAATTTAGGCAAAGCGCCGACGACATCGCCCATACCGCCCACTTTAGCGAGAGGTGCTGCTTCGGCGGATACAAATAAAATACGCATTATTTTTTTGTGTTCCTTGAGATTGTTAGTCTAGATTAAGTTTAAATGGGGAGCGTCACAATATTAACGCGATCGTGCCAAATAAATAATTTTCGATCCCTATTCTCAGATCGGCGTCGGTTCATCTGCAATAAAAAAGAGAGCGATCGCTTTTTGAGGTAACAGTGGCAGAGGATGAAAGTGCGATCGCCCGTACTCTCCTCCCGCGATAATTTTCACGCTTTAATCAAACTTATCTGTCACTTTCTGAGGGACGGTAAACATCAAAAATTGTATGAAGTCTGCTCACCTTTACCCATTAGTAAAACTGCCCCCAAAGCCATCAGTATCTAATTAAGGAAATAGCGAGTACCTTTTTCATACCCTCTGAGAAAAAAAGCGCTCTTCTTCGAGGGCTTCGCCAACGCCCGAATCACATATTATGGACAACGGGAGCATCTTAATGAAAGTAGCCAATGGAGTTTTGAGGCAGGAGACAGGAGGCCCGAAGCTGCGAGGAAAGGAGAAGAAGGAAGGAGCCAAAAGAAGTGTTTTTACAAATATGAGATCCTCCCCGGACAACTCCCGGCTAATTCTGAGAATTGTCCTCAAAAGTCTCCTCAAATCCCGCTAGAAAATCATCCAAAGCTTCAGAGGCGATCGCCAAATTAATATTATCAGCATCTTCCCATCCCCACGTATTCACCCCAACAACTTGACCTGCCATATTAATCAGCGGTCCGCCGGAATTGCCCGGATTAATGGCTGCATCTGTTTGCAACACCTTCACCTCAGCAACATCATCTTCGTCGTCATCGCCTTCTTCATATTCCTCCGGTTCGCGAATTGCACTCACAATACCTTGAGTTACAGTTGAAGCAAACTGGCCCAAAGGATTGCCCACAGCAATTACTCTATCTCCCACTTTCACATCAAAAGACAACTCTAGGGGAGGATATTCTTGGGGAGAGTCCACTTGTTCTCCTGTGTTCGGGTCGAAGGTAAAATCGCTAATTAAGAGTAAGGCTAAATCTTCTTCAGCATTACCAGTAAACACCACCTCGGCCAATCTCAATTTTCCGTCGTGAGTTTCGACTAAAACCTGTTCGATTTCATCTTCTTCATAGAAGTAATCTTGATCGGCAATATCTTCTATAACGTGATAGTTCGTGACAATTATGTCCGGCGATACAAAGAACCCGCTTCCAGAAGAAATTTCTTCTTCTGTATCCCAATCCATGACGTAAATTGACACTACCGACGGCAAGACTTGCTCGACTACATCCGACAAATTTCCTGCTTGAGTTTTGAACTCTTTCAATTGCTTCTGCAAAGCTTGTTGGTCGGCCTGCATTTTGCTATACAGTTGCTGAACGTTTTTCAATTCCAGCTTTAATTGAATTTCTCTAGCGCTCATATTTGGCCTTTACCTGAAATAAATTGCTGATTAATTTTGGATGTTTGATTGTAGATTGTGGATGGGTAGGTTAAGAATTATAGGACTTACGAAAAAAAACCGGTTTTTACCATAAATCTTGGGCTATACAGCGAGACTTACATCATAAACCGGGTTGCTTAACACCCGTGCGGAGCGTCCTAAATTAGTCAGATATTTTTGAAATCTATCGCGCAAGTCTTACCTAAAATCCCATCAAAAATCTACAACCAGACTGCTACTCTACCTGTTTTGCCAAAGCAAACCGCCTGTTATTTTTATTTTATAAAAGGCGATATATCGCGTCTAAAAGCATTGACAAAGAGATGCGGATGGGTTTTAGGAACCACGTTGAACTTGGACAAATATTTCCTCCAAAATTGCACTAGCACCCTGTTGGCGCAGGCGGTGAGCGAGGTCAATTCCCAGCATTTCAGCAGTCTCGGCGGCACCGGAAACAGTATCTTTGACGAACCGCTTGCCGTCGAGACTCGATACCATTCCGGTTAAGGTTAATTGACCGTTTTCTATTTTGGTATTGACGCCGATCGGCACTTGACAGCCGCCTTCTAATTCCCGCAGAAATGCGCGTTCTGCATAACATCTTTGGGCGGTTTCCGAGTGTTCGAGAGCTTTAATCAGTGCCATGATTTCTGTGTCTCCGGCGCGGCATTCGATGCCCAAAGCACCTTGTCCGACGGCGTGAAGGGAGATTTCAGCAGGGATAATTTGGTGGATGCGATCGCCCATTCCCAATCTTTCGAGGCCGGCAACTGCTAAAATAATCGCGTCGTAACCGCCCTCATCTAATTTAGCGAGTCGAGTATTGAGATTACCGCGAATATCTTTAAATTCAAAATGAGGGAAATGGTGTCGCAGTTGAGCTAGCCGCCGCAGGGAAGAAGTGCCGATTACTGAACCTTCTGGCAGGGTGTCGAGTTGCTTGTCTTTATGCTTGGAGTGAACTACCAGGGCGTCAGCGGGATTTTCCCGTTCGGTGACGCATCCTAAAATTAAACCTTCCGGCAAATTGGTAGGCAAATCTTTGAGGGAATGAACGGCAAAGTCCGTTTCATTGTTAATCATCCCCGTTTCTAATTCTTTGGTGAAAAGTCCTTTATCGCCAATTTTAGCGAGGGCGACATCAAGAATTATGTCCCCTTGGGTGGACATGGTGTGGATTTCAAAAGTGTGTTCCGGGAAGTGTTTCTGTAGCTGTTCTTGCACCCAGTGGGTTTGCACGAGAGCGAGTTGGCTTTTGCGGGAACCGATGCGAACGGTTCGGGAAGGGGCAGATGTGGTTGGGGACATAAGATCGATCGGAGGATAGCTTGAAATCAGCCAATATATTCACCTGATCTAGCGTACCGCAGGTGGGGACTTTAATTGCTGGTTGGGATAATTCAGGCGATAAAATAGAAATACCAGATTTTGACCGCCTGTTTGAAAAAAGGATGCAACGGTAGGCAAGCTCCAAACCTTTACATAATAAGCCATTGCCAATCTAAAATCAAAAATCGTATGACCGCCAGTAGCAGTTATTCTTGATGATGTTTCCCATCCAGCATTGGGCGTTGCTGGCATGGGGGCGATCGACATTCCGAAGCAAAGGCGGCAGGCGATGTAAGATTTACCTAAGGTCGAGCCGGATGAACCTAGTTGGCACGAGCAGTTAGCTCAACAGCAGCGAGAAAGAATTAGCTCAAAGGTTGCGGGATTTGGGGAGAGAAATGTAGTGGCGAGGGAAAAAGGGCGATCGTATTTATTTGTAGCAGCTTCGTTGACCAAAGAGCGATTCCCTACCCTTCGGGAATCCGTTCGGGGAAAGGGATAGCTTCGCTCGCGCGTAGCTTTTCCATTTCCCACCCAAATTTAACGTTGCCCTGCTTGAAGAGCAGAATTTGCTATCCCAACAACTTCTGACTGCCTTCCATTTTTGAGACTTACTCGGTAAAGTACACCCAGCCTTTGCCACTCCACATAAGAAATGCAGTAATTACCACAAGTCTGGAAATAAATTCCCCTCATTCCGCCTGCTAATTCAATGCTTCTATAAGTATCCCTCGGCAATTGCGATGGAGGCGAAAACGGTTCATTTTTTTTAGCTGTGATTGTGCCAAAAGCACAAGCTCCGCCGCGGCAGTCTTTGCCTAAATACATTTCAACAATGTAACCGTGGGAGCCAGCTTGCACGTCAAAATCAAGTTGCTGAGTGTCAGATAAAGGAAGTAGGCTCGGTAGAAAAACAGGTACTCGAGTTTTGCCTTTGATTTGCTGAGAAATGTTACTTACTGGAAAACGAGTATTAGCTTGATTTGTACCTGAATTGTTGGGAATTGGGGGGAATTTTTGGACAAAGTTTCTCCATTGTACAACTCTAGTTTTCTCAACGTTCAGAGTAGGAATAGAATATTTTTTTACAGCAACAGATGGCTGGCCGCCTGGAAGGTCGAAATTGCGGCGAATTACTGTAATTTCTGGTTTCCCTAACCCGTAAGTTGTGGCTGTGGTACGGGCGAGATTGCAGCTAATTTTGAAGTTTCCCATGTCAATGTTGCCATTTGCGGCTCCGTAAGACCAATTGTAACCGGCCCAAGTGCGATCGCGATCGCACAAAAAACGCGAAATCTCAAACATCTTGGCAATATGAACATCGTACAACCGCAACTTGGAGCTGCCGGCAGATTGTGTAGTATTGCGATCGGGTACAATAAATTGTATCGGTTGCCAGCTATCTTCACTGGAATAATTAAACCAGCGGATTTCTGTAATCGGGAGTTCAGTCCTTGCTAACGCTGAGTTTGGTGTCAAAGGTGCGATAGTAAAAGCAGTCACCACACAAGCAAAAATCGCCGCAAATAGCCATCTTCCCCTCATTCTGATTTCTCCCTAAGTAGATCAGCGCAAAAAAACAATAGCATCTTGTAAGGGGCGAGTGCGAGTTAAGATATATCATACAATAAGGGTAAGGTGCGCCCTTACGCACCCTACATATAGAAGTTGCGCCTCCCCGACTGCTAAACTTAACGCTTCCCAGCTTGAATAGCAGAATTTCCTATTAAAATTACATCAGATTCTCGTCCGTTCTTAATGGCGACGGTATACATAAAACCCTGAGTTTTCCACTGAAGAGTTGCTGTGCAGTAAGCCCCGCAACCGTTATGATAAACTCCTTTCACTCCGCCCGCAAGTTTGACATTTTTTAACGTCTTAGTTACCCCTTCTAGTTTTGTAGTAAACTCCCCGCCTTTTTGACCTAGAATTGACCCAAAAGAGCAAACTGTCGTACCGCCGCAATCTGGTTTATAATCGATTGAAATAGTATAGCTATTTGCTTGTGCTGTAGTTGGATAGTACATTTTTCCCGAAAGCGGAATCCTGCTGGGAATAAAAATAGGCACTTGCGTTTTGCCTTTTAACTTTTGCAAAATTTGATTTACCGAAACCGCAGTGTCTCCTTGAGCAATTTGTGTTGTTCCCGATTGTCGCTGCGACAATGGCGAAGAGCCAAAAACAACTGAGAGAGGTACTAAAGCAGTCAATACACCAGCAGAAGTAGCCAAAAGTAATAATTTCTTCTTCACGGTCTTTTCCCTTAAAATTCAAAGAGTTTAGTTGGGTGGCAAACCACATTCACCTATGTACAACCATAATTGAAAATACAAAATTAACACTCGCTTTTCCGGGAGAAATGTTTTTTGACTATCTTGACAAGGTTGCCAGAATATGGAGTCATCTATAATATAGAGAAGGCGAGCAATTTAGGAGTCGATCGTGGAACTGCAAGAGTATTTGCGCCAGCACGGATTGGAAAGTTTGTCCGAAACTTATCAGATCAAAGTTACCCGCCACCGCCAATATCCCGATTTAGTCTGTCTGAAATACTCGCAGATAGAATCTCCCCTAGGCGACAAAATAGTCCAGCAGTGCCGAGGCATTATTTTAGATTCATCTCAAGATTGGCAGATAGTTTCTTATCCCTACGACAAATTTTTTAATTACGGAGAAATTCACGCCGCTGCAATTGATTGGAGAAATGCCAAAGTTTATGAAAAACTAGACGGTTCTCTGACTGTACTGTATTTTTACAACGGAGAATGGAGGGTACAATCTAGCGGCACTCCCGATGCCGCCGGCGAAGTTAATGGTTTTGGGTTCAGCTTTGCGGAACTTTTTTGGAAAGTCTGGCAAGAATTGGGATATCAATTGCCACAAGAAACCGACCAGTGTTTTATATTTGAGCTGATGACGCCTTACAATAGAATAGTTGTCCAGCAACAAAACAATCAAATCGTGCTACACGGGGTTCGCAACACTCAAACGCTGCTAGAAACAAACCCAAGTATTTGGGCAAATAAATACGGCTGGGAATTGGTAGCATCCTATCCTTTAACTAGCTGGAAAGAAGTTATTGAAGCGGCTCAACGTTTAGATCCTATGGATTCGGAAGGGTATATTATATGCGACGCTAACTTCAACAGAGTTAAAGTTAAGTCTCCGCAATATGTCGCGATTTCCCATCTCCGCGAAGGGTTTTCGACTCGCCGCCTGATAGAAATTGTTTTAACTAATGAAGGAGAAGAGTTTTTAGCTTATTTTCCTGAGTGGAGTGAGTTGTATCAAAAAGTTAAGGACAAATATCAATCTTTGGTTGAAGAAATCGAGGAAGCTTACCGACAGCACGAACATATCGAATTCCAGAAAGATTTTGCATTAGCTGTGAAACATTTGCCGTATTCCGGGATTTTGTTTTCTTTGCGAGCCCGAAGAGTTGCGGGAGTGAAAGAAGCTCTTCGTGATGTTACGATCCATAAAATAGAGGAGCTATTGAGTTTAGATTACATCCATCTAGGATTGTGAGGTTCGCAGAAAATCGGCGGTTGAAACCGCTCCTACACAAACAAAGTCCGCCTACGCGGACTAAAGAATTAAGTTGCAAATTAGCAATTACCAATTATCCATTACCATTACCAATTGGCATGAAAAGAGTTCTTGTACTTGTTGGTTTACCTGCTTCGGGTAAATCTCAATTTGCTAGGGAGTTGCTGCTGTCGGAACCTGCAAAGTGGGTGCGTAGCAATAAAGATTTGCTCAGAGAAATGGCTCACGCTTCTCATTGGTCGCCGGCCAATGAAAAATTTATTGTGCAGTTGAGAGATACGATTATTTTGACGGCTTTGGAAAGTGGCAAGCACGTCATTGTTGATGATACTAATTTCGGGCCTCACATCGAGCATATCAAGGAGTTGGTTAAAGGTAAAGCTGTTGTGGAAGTTAATGATTCTTTTCTCCAAGTTCCCGTTGAGGAATGTATTAAACGGGATTTGAAAAGGCTTAATTCAGTGGGCAAAGATGTGATTATGAAGATGTACAATAAGTACGTGCGTGTTCCTGTTGCGCCGCCGGAATATAACCCGGATTTGCCGGATGCAATTATTGTCGATATGGACGGTACCCTGGCACTTCTCAACGGCAGAAATCCTTTTGATGCTTCGAGGTGCGATCGCGATTTGCCCAATCAGCCCGTCTTAGATACCGTTCGCAAGTGGCAGTCCAGCGTTAATATTATTGTAGTGTCGGGCCGCACAGATGACTGTCAGCCTCAAACTAAAAAATGGTTGCAGCAGTACGAGGTTAATTATGCCAGTCTTTATATGCGGAAAACCGGAGATATGAGGAAGGATTCGATTATTAAAGAGGAGTTCTATCGGCGACATATTGAAGGAAAATATAATGTTAAGTTTGTGTTGGACGATCGCCAACAAGTTGTTGATATGTGGAGAGGCTTGGGATTGACGGTATTCCAAGTAGATGAAGGCGATTTTTAAGGCAGGGTTTGTTTGCGCGGGCGCTCTCCCAACTCCTAATGCTACAATCAAAGTAACATTGACAAAAATTTTGTTATGATATCCATTCCCCAACCAGCCCAAAAAATGACCGTTGAGGAATATCTCGAATGGGAAGCTCAACAAGAGATTCGCCACGAATATGTCAACGGCGAAGTTTTTGCCATGACGGGCAGTACAATTCCTCATAACGATCTTGCACTTAACTTTTACACTGCATTACGCCCGCATCTGCGTTCCATAGGCTGTCGGATGAACGTGTCAGATGTGAAATTGCAAGTTAACTTTCAAAGCCGTTACTACTACCCTGATGTGATAGTCAGTTGCGATCCAGAAGACATTAATTCGCGCAATTTCATTCAGAATCCTAAAATCATTGTGGAAGTTCTTTCTCCCAGTACAAGTGCTAAAGATCGGGATGAAAAATTCACTTGTTACCTAAAAATTCCGACTTTGCAAGAGTATATCTTGATTGATTCACAAAAGATTTTTGTTGAGCGTTACTGTCGGGGAGAGGGGAGAACGTGGCTGTACTATTCTTACACTGCTGGGGAGATTATCACTTTATCAACTATTGGGTTTGATTTGCCGATCGCACTTTTGTATGAAGGTGTTGGATTTGAAACAAAAACAGAAACAGAAGCATAAAAACACCCTTCATTTTGCACCTCTTTCCTGAACACGCTTTCTGGCCTGTTCCACAGAGAGTGAATTTTCTTGTGGAGAGTAGGGGTTGGGCTTCGACGCCGCCCATAAAAGCCGATAATGAACAGGCAAGATGCCTGTTCCACAATTATTTATCTATCGCGTCCAAGCCAGCCAGCGGTTAAACAAATTTTTCACAAACGGCGTCAAACGAGTGCGATTGTAAGCATCTCCCGCTTTCCGAATTGCATCAGCTTGTGTCGGATACGGGTGAATTGTGCTAGCAATTTTTCCTAAACCAATATTGTTAACCATTGCCAAAGTAATCTCGCCGATCATATCCCCAGCGTGTCGCGCTACAATAGTTGCACCTAATATTTTATCGCTGCCTTTCTTGACGTGAATTTTCACAAATCCTTCCTCTTCGCCGTCAATAATTGCCCGATCGACTTGACTGAAAGGAATTAAAAATGTATCGATATCAATGCCTTTTTCCTTAGCCTCGTGTTCCCCAATTCCGACGCGCGCAATTTCCGGGTTTGTGTAAGTACACCAAGGTATCGTCAAAGCGCTGAGCTTTTTGCGCCCGAAAAATAGAGTGTTTTGAATTACCATTCTCGCAGCAAAATCAGCAGCGTGAGTAAATTTATGTTTCATGCAAATATCGCCTGCGGCATAAATTCGGGGATTTGTAGTTTGCAAATTGTCGTTGACAAATACGCCTGTTCGTGTATCGTATTCAACGCCGATCGCCTCCAGATTCAATCCTTCCACGTTAGGCGATCGCCCTGTACTCACAATAATTTCATCTACTGTTACCGATGCTTCCTTATCTTGATATTTATAATAAATTACTTTGCCTGCATTTGTTTTTTCAACGCGCTCTATTGTGGATTCAAGTATTAGCTGAATTTTTTCCTTTACAAAAGCCTGTTGTAGAATCGTAGCAGCATCCGCATCTTCCTTGTCTAAAATCTGAGCATTTTTGTGCAGCAATACGACTTCCGAACCCAGCCGCCGAAAGGCTTGAGCTAATTCGCAGCCGATCGGTCCTGCACCAATTACGACCAAACGTTGAGGTCTTTCTGTCAGGTTGAAAACAGTTTCATTTGTCAGATATCCAGCTTCTTGTAAGCCGGGAATTTGTGGTTGTCGCGCCCTTGCACCTGTGGCAATTACTGCTTTTTTAAAGCGGAGAGTTTGACCTGCAACTTCTACTGTATTGTTGCTAGTAAAACGACCAGAACCCAGAAAAACATCGACTCCTAATTTCTCCTGATATCGTTGAACAGAATCAACATCGCTGATGCCCGCCCTGATGCGGCGCAGCCGTTCCATCACAGCGGCAAAATCCACTTCTACACTGTCAGAAATATTAACACCGAATTTACTTGCTTCCCAGATATCGCCAACAGTGCGGGACGATCGAATTAAAGCTTTTGACGGCACGCAACCGACATTCAAACAGTCGCCGCCCATCAAATGTTTTTCAATCAAAGCAACTTTCGCGCCCAAACCTGCCGCACCGGCAGCAACAATTAATCCAGCGGGACCCGCGCCAATTACTACTAAATTATAAGAACTAGCCGGCTGCGGATTTACCCAATCGGACGGATGCAAATAGGAGACTAATTTCTGGTTGTGTTCGTCCATCGGGGGGACCGTTACGCGATCGACTTTTGACTGGGGCATTCGCAAATCCTCCTAATTAAATACTTTCTTCCAAAGCTTTGCTGGCTATCCTAGTGAGAAAAACAGTTACAGCCACAGTAGCAAGAAAACCGAGGATATTGAGCGACCATTTTGCTGCTTCTGTTTGGGGATTTGTTGACTGACATATCGCACCGATCGCCGCAATATTTCCCACCAAAGAACCGGAGTAAACGTACATAATTGTACCAGGTATCATGCCAAAGGAACCCAGCACGTAATCTTTCAAAGAAACTTGAGTGATTCCCAGAGCGTAATTCAATAAATTGAAAGGAAATAAAGGACAAAGACGAGTCAAAAAAACTATTTTTAACCCTTCTTGAGAAACTGCGCGATCGAGAGCTTTAAACTTGGGGTGAGATTCCATATATTTTACCACGCGATCGCGGCACAAATAGCGCCCGATCGCAAAAGCAAACACAGCGCCTAAAATGGACGCCGCAAATACGTAAACTGAACCCCACCACAAACCAAAAATCGCCCCCCCTCCCAGCGTCAGTACCGAACCCGGTACAAACAGCACAGTAGCCAAGTTGTAAGTAGCTACAAAAGCCACTGGCCCCCACCAGCCTAAATCCTCAATCCACATTAACAGAGTTCTCAAAATATCTTGAACGTAGGCAGATCTAGTTGCTACAATTAAGAAAGCGAGCAAAAGGGCGATCGAAAAAAACAATACTATGTGTTTAAAATTTACCCTATAATAATCTTGGATTCGTTCTTTTGCCATGATTTACCCGCAAATATTTATCAGCATTATACTCCCAACTTAAATTATTACTGTAAACTCCCCTACAAGCGATACGTCATGACACCAAAAGCCCAACTTCCAATCCCCGAACATTTCGACCCCAAAAAAGTAGGCGAAGTCTGGCGAGTCCCCTACCAAGAACGTGCCGTCCAAGCGCAAGATTGGGCAAAGCAGCACAGCATCCAGCCAGCATCCAGCGATAAAAACCGCATTTGTTTGCTGATAATTGATGCCCAAAATACCTTTTGTTTGCCCGAATTTGAACTATTTGTTGGGGGGCGTTCCGGTAGCGGTGCAGTTGATGACAACCTGCGGCTGTCCGAATTTATATACCGCAATTTAAACGCAATTACAACCATTGCACCTACCATTGATACCCACACCGCCATGCAAATTTTTCATCCAATCTTTTGGATCAACGAAGCAGGCGAACACCCCTTACCCGCCGCCACATTAATTACTTTAGAAGATGTGCAGGAAGGCATTTGGAAAGTCAATCCAGCCGTCGCCGATAGCATCAGCGGGGGCAATTTGTTGACCCTGGAAAAACAGGTTTGCCACTACGTCAAAAAACTCAGCGACGATGGGAAATATCCCCTGACAATTTGGCCCTATCACTCGATGCTGGGTGGCATCGGACACGCCCTGGTTTCCGCGGTTGAAGAAGCAGTATTTTTTCATACAATAGCCCGCAACAGCCAAGCACTTTTTGAAATCAAAGGCGGGAATCCGCTAACAGAAAATTATTCGGTTTTGCGGCCAGAAGTTTTAGATGGATTCGACGGCAATCCGATTGCGGAAAAGAATGCTAAGTTTATGGATAAATTGCTCAATTTTAATGCAGTAATTATTGCCGGCCAAGCCAAAAGTCACTGCGTTGCTTGGACAATTGATGATTTGTTAACGGAAATTTTGGTGCGAGATCCGAATTTGGCAAAGAAGGTTTATTTGCTGGAAGATTGCACTTCGCCTGTGGTTGTTCCGGGGGTTGTAGATTTTACGGAACAAGCAGATGCAGCTTATCAAAAATTTGCGGCTGCGGGAATGAATGTGGTTAAATCTACTCAGTTAATTTTGGGCAATTAAAGACGAGTGTTTTCGCTTGGGGTTTTCAGTGCAAAAAAAGTATACAGGATTAACCAGAGGCGGTAATTTTTGTTCGCGTGGCACTCGGCTGCGATCGCCTTTAACGGATTACTTATGATATCATATCCGAAAAATCACTTACTGTAGAAGTGTAATCAAGGAGTTTCCCGATGGCTGCAAGCGAAATTTATAGTGTGGTTCTTTTTCGAGATGCGAGTGTGCAAGCAATTTCAAAACTCTCGGTGGCGATCGCCACTACTATTCTGAGCACAGTTGTAACTGCAACCCAAGCCTACGCAGTTCCCATAACCTACGATTTCACCATCACTGTTACCAAAGGCGGGTTAGCAGGCAATTCATTCGACGGTTCTTTCAGCTACGACGATGCCAAATTGAAGGGAATGGGAGTGGAAGAATTGGGAATTACTGAGGGATTAACGACCTGCCTAAATTACCTGGGACGCACTTATCGCGAAACCGATGATACCAGTTATCCTACCTTTCCCACACTCAGATTTGAGGATGGCAAGATCGTGCAACTAGACTTCTGGATTCAGCCGAATAAGCGAGTTAATTGGTGGAATTTACCTGGATGGGAAGTCAAGCTGTCTGAGCCTAAAAGGGGCGATTCAACTGTTCCCAATTGTCAAAAACGGTGAGGTTAGCCCAAGTGCGATCGACCTTAAAAATATAGGAGGAATTAGATGCAGCTCCCTACGCTTACGGTAATTTCATGCAGCCACGCTACCAAGGTGCGATCGCCGATCATCTGCTGGGTTTATCAAATCTTTGCGATCGCTAAGAACGGATGGCTCAACTATTGTTTAAAAAAACTGCACAATTCCTCTTCCCTCTGCGTCAAGAGTGCGTCTGCAGTTGACGATTTTTAATAACTATTTCCCATCCAATCTGGGGACTTCTTGCAAAAAACTGCCGCTCAACATTAATTCAGTCATCCGGTCTAACTTGCCACTGACTTTTAATTTTTTATCTGTTTGAAAGCGCTCGATATCGGCTTTTAAATCGCCGCTATTATATCCTAATTTACTCAAATAATCCATAGCTTGTTTGTCACTTAACCAGATATCTGCAGAACGAAAAATCGGCACGTATTCCTCGCGCCAAATCTGGGCAAAAGTTGCCCTATCTAAATAGAAAATCCTGCCCCGCGCCGGGTCTCCAATTGCAGCAATACTGTCATTCATTCCCAGCAAAGCCACCGCGTGCGGTAGTTTCCGAGGACCGTCAAACAGCCAAACTGCTAGCACTCCGGGGCGATTAATTTGCTGAATTTGCTCCCAAGTGGGCGCCAGTTCGATCGCATTTACGCCCAAAGCTCTTGCTGCTATTATTAACTGAGGCATGGAAGTTCCCAAGCGACTAGTGCCGGCAAAACGCGCTACACTCGATTCCGTCGCCTCGATTCCCCAACGTCTCAACACTGTTGCTAGCGCCGCCGGCGCGCAACTGCTGTTAGATGTTTGTCGAAATACACCGTTGGGCAGCAAATTATCTATTAAATCAGCGTAAATGGGCGCCATAAAATAGTTTTCAGCGCCTGTAAATCCTCCGAATCCTAACAAGCAAATTAAAATTACTGCGATTACTTGCGATCGCGCGGTAAACCAACTTATACTAAAACCAATACCGCAGACTCCCATCAACATGACTCGTAGCAAAGTCCAAGTAACTCGCATCCCGTGAAAGCGCCACTCGATCGGCAAAGCTGGCATTTGAGGCAGATTTAGAGCCAGTAGCAGCAAGGCAATATAAAAACCCAAAAAAGCTAGGGCGATCGAATTTCTGCCCTTAAACAAATCGTTAGCCGTTACTCCAGATCGAACTAACACCCGCCCGAACCGCATTCCCCAGAGTAACATCACCGAACCCAGCACCAGCGTCACAAATATTTCCATAAGTTCAGAATTTGATCGCTTAACTAGGTTGTAACATTTATGCGATCGACTTACACCCCAATCAAGAGTTGGAGGGAGTCCGAGTGGGGGAGAGAATTTGACGATGTTTGGGCTTTGTTCCTCCATTACCCGCTACAATCGAATAAACAGGATTTATCCAAAATCGAAGCAGGCAAAACAATCCTCAAGCCTAAAAACTTTGACCTGCATCGATTTTGGATATTAAGTTTTGCCATATTTTTTTGATGAGTCTGAATAAATGGTTGAGAATCAGATAATTTAGCTACCTAACCTAAAAGGAGATATTGCCATGTTTGCCAATTTAAAGCTGAGAAACCTGATGTTACTCGGATATGCAGTTCCTATTGCTTTGAAGGCGATTAAGTGATTTTTTGTAACAATAAGGAAAATTTTCGATGATTAACTTCAAAGCGACCAAATTAAGACAGCGTATCCTGTGGGGATATTCCATACCGATTTTGCTTTCAGTTGGAGCAGCTACTTTGGTTTTTTTTAATGCTAAAGAGGTAGAAGAAAAAGGAAAATTGCTAAATAATTCTCATGCTGTTGTTATAGATTTGAAAGAGCAACAGCTAGGATTTGCAGGTATGCAAAAATCTGCTCGCGGGTATTTTTTGGCAAAAGATAGTGATTTTTTAACTGAATACAATAATGCGGTAAAGAGCTTTGACGAATTCTATCAGGATTTACTGAAGCGGGTTCAAAATCCACAGCAGCGCCAGCGGCTAGAGGAAATGAATGTCTTACAAGATAAGATAGACAAAGGCTATAACCAAGCCTTTTCTTTGGTTGACCAAGGTAAGCAAGACGATGGACTTAACTTATGGAAGAGCCAAATTGTACCAAAGCTTCGTCAGGTTGATGCTATCGCTAAGGAGTTTCAAAGAACCGAGGAAAGTAATTTATTCGCTCAAGAAAAGAAACAGATTCAAGCTTTGCAGTTCCTGAGTACAGTGGTGATTTTAAGCACGGCTTTAGCAGCGATTATGGCAATTGCGATCGCTCGGTGGATTGCTTCAGGAATTGCAGAGACACTGAATCAGTCCGTCAATATGATTGTTAGTTCTTCCACAAAAATTGCGGCCACAGTTGAACAGCAGGAACGCACAGCAGCACAGCAATCTAGCTCTGTAAATCAAACTACAATCACAATGGATGAGTTGGGCGCTGCTTCCCAACAATCAGCCCAGCAAGCCCAAGCTGGTGCGGAATCTGCACGCCAAGCTTTACAGATCACTGAAAAGGGAGCCCTAGCAGTGGAGCAAACCCTGGAATCGATGATAATTTTGAAAGAAAATGTCGGGGCAATTGCGGCACAAATTCTGCAATTGAGCCAACAAACCCATCAGATTGGCAATATCTCTACTGATGTCACAGATTTAGCCAATCAAACAAATATGCTGGCACTAAATGCCTCAGTAGAAGCAGTCCGGGCGGGCGAAAACGCCAAAGGTTTTACTGTCATAGCCACAGAAATCCGCAAACTAGCAGATAAAAGTAAGAAATCAGCCGAGAAAATTAACCGCCTAGTCGATGATATCAAGAGTGCGATTAATTCCACTGTAACGGTGACAAAGGAAGGTACTAAAACAGTAGAAGAAGGAACAAAAATTAGTCAAGAAACGGCAGCCGCTTTCTCGGAAGTAGCAAATGCCGTTAACAATGTGGTATTGAACAATCAACAAATTTCTCTAACTGCTCAACAACAAGCAGTTGCTATTAAACAAGTAGTGGAGGCGATGAACAGCCTCAACCTAGCAGCCAAAGAAACCGCTAGTGGTATTACTCAAACCAAAGTAGGGACTCAACAATTGAACGATGCAGCCCAAAATCTCAATTCAATTGTCTAAAGTGTGCTCAGTGTTTGGGGCCAGCAGGCTAGCAATTGATGGCATTGAGTCATCAATTAATCTGGCAGCCCTCCCAGCTTGTCAAACAGCCGGCATTGAAGTCAAAATGTTTGCAGGCGATGGCATCGCGAAAGCCAAGATGATCGAATTTCTGCCCTTAAATAAATGCTCTTCTGTAACGGACGATCGAACTAACACCCGCCCGAAACGCATTCCCCAGACTAACAGCACCGAACCCAGCACCAGCGTCACTACTATTTCTATAAGTTCAGAATATTGTAGCTTAACTAGGTTGTAACATTTATGCAATCGATTTGAACTCCAATCAATAGTGGGAGAGAAGAAGAGTGGGGGGAGAGAATTTGACGATGTTTGGGTTTCGTTCCTCAATTTCCCGCTACAATCGAATAAACAGGATTTATCCAAAATCGAAGCAGGCAAAACAACCCTTAGTTCTAAAGGCTTGACCTGCATAGCTTGCTCGAAATTAAGCTTTTCCAGATTTTGCTTGATCAGTCTGAGTCAATGTTTGAGTTAGTAAAGCAAGGAAAGCCAAAAGAAGCGCTAAATTTTTTCTAGACAAAAAAGGCATTAATTATGAATTAGTATTAGGGATTAAATAATTACTTGGGTAAAAAAGAGCAGGCATTTATTGATACTGCAACTTACCCACAAAAGTCAAAAACGAATCAAGGAGTAAAAAGTGAAATGTGGCAAAATATTATTCGGCTTAGTAAAGTAGTTCCGTTGGGCTTCGGCTCCATTTTTTTGTTAATGCTTAGCATCGGATTTGCCACTAAATTGAGTATGGATAACTTAGCCGAAGCTATTGAGTGGCAAACGCACACTTATGTAGTCAAGACAAATTTGCAAGCCCTAGAAAAAGATTTACTGGATGCTGAAACAGGACAGCGGGGGTTTATATTCGCTGCTAAGGAGGAATTTTTACAACCTTATAAAAGTGGTCAATTAGCATTTTATAAAACAGTAAATGAGACAAAAGAGTTAATAAAAGATAACCCTGAGCAACTTAAAAATTTGAAGCAAGTTGAAAAGTTGGGTCAGCAAAAACTAGATGAATTAGCGGAAACTATATCCCTGAAAAGGGCTGGGAAAGAACCAGAGCTAAGAGCCTTGGTGATTTCAGGTAAAGGCAAGATATTTATGGATGAAATTAGGGATAAGCTGGCAGAAATGCTTAAGGTAGAAGATACTCTACTGGTTCAACGAACAAAATTAGCAAAACAGTCGGAGCAATTAGCGACAATTGTTTCTATAGGAGGTACGGCTATTGCTGTAGTATTGGGTTCATTTATTGTATTATTTATTTCAAATAAAATTATCCGACCAATCAATCAGGTAGCAAATACGATCGCCAGTTCTTCCACAGAAATTGCGGCCACAGTTGAACAACAGGAACGCACAGCAGCACAGCAATCTAGCTCTGTAAATCAAACTACAATCACAATGGATGAGTTGGGCGCTGCTTCCCAACAATCAGCCCAGCAAGCCCAAGCTGGTGCGGAATCTGCACGCCAAGCTTTACAGATCACTGAAAAGGGAGCCCTAGCAGTGGAGCAAACCCTGGAATCGATGATAATTTTGAAAGAAAATGTCGGGGCAATTGCGGCACAAATTCTGCAATTGAGCCAACAAACCCATCAGATTGGCAATATCTCTACTGATGTCACAGATTTAGCCAATCAAACAAATATGCTGGCACTAAATGCCTCAGTAGAAGCAGTCCGGGCGGGCGAAAACGCCAAAGGTTTTACTGTCATAGCCACAGAAATCCGCAAACTAGCAGATAAAAGTAAGAAATCAGCCGAGAAAATTAACCGCCTAGTCGATGATATCAAGAGTGCGATTAATTCCACTGTAACGGTGACAAAGGAAGGTACTAAAACAGTAGAAGAAGGAACAAAAATTAGTCAAGAAACGGCAGCCGCTTTCTCGGAAGTAGCAAATGCCGTTAACAATGTGGTATTGAACAATCAACAAATTTCTCTAACTGCTCAACAACAAGCAGTTGCTATTAAACAAGTAGTGGAGGCGATGAACAGCCTCAACCTAGCAGCCAAAGAAACCGCTAGTGGTATTACTCAAACCAAAGTAGGGACTCAACAATTGAACGATGCAGCCCAAAATCTCAATTCAATTGTCTAAAGTGTGCTCAGTGTTTGGGGCCAGCAGGCTAGCAATTGATGGCATTGAGTCATCAATTAATCTGGCAGCCCTCCCAGCTTGTCAAACAGCCGGCATTGAAGTCAAAATGTTTGCAGGCGATGGCATCGCGAAAGCCAAGATGATCGAATTTCTGCCCTTAAATAAATGCTCTTCTGTAACGGACGATCGAACTAACACCCGCCCGAAACGCATTCCCCAGACTAACAGCACCGAACCCAGCACCAGCGTCACTACTATTTCTATAAGTTCAGAATATTGTAGCTTAACTAGGTTGTAACATTTATGCGCTCGTCCGGGGGACAGCGGAGGAGGAGGAGAGAGGGGAGTGGAAGCATTTTTCTTTTGCCTCCTGCCTTCTTCCCTATTTCTTTAACCACACCTAAAATTTGCCAAATGTCAAGAGACTCGATCGACTTTTCCCCATCTTAGCCACCAAGTCCCAAACAAGATTTAGCGCCGAAAAAAATCCCCAAAAGCTCTTGCCACAAACGGGCACATCCGTTGTAATATAGATGTAAGTCACAGCCCGTTAAAGTAATCAACAAACAATTAGGTCGCTCAATATATTCACGCTCCAACGAGCGGTGAGTTGTATTGAGCGTGCCTATTAAAGAGCGATCGAAGCTCGTCAGACACCTCAAATATTCAGGAAGAATCATGCCATCAAGATCCGCCAACGATGTAGACGTAGCAGAGCAATATTGGCACTACCTAGAAATATCCCAGGTTGCAACAATCTTAGAAACCAACCTGGAAAGCGGTTTAGAACCGACAGAAGCCAACCATCGCCAACAGAAATTCGGGCCCAACGAACTAACTGTTAAAGCAGGGAAACCAGCCTGGTTAAAATTTATCCTGCAATTTAACCAACCCCTCCTGATCATCTTGCTGAGTGCAGGTTTAATCAAAGCAGTGATCGGAGAATGGCTAAACGCTAGCGTAATTTGGGGCGTAACAACCACCAACGCTACTATTAGTTTCATCCAAGAAGCTGGAGCCGAGAAAAAAATTGAAGCCCTAGCCCAAGCTGTCACCACCGAAGCCACAGTCATTCGGGGCGGGAAAAAATTAAGAATTCCCTCCAAAGAACTCGTTGTCGGCGACTTAGTAATCCTGACTTCCGGCGACAAAGTACCGGCCGACTTGCGCTTAGTGAAAGTCCGCGACTTGCAAATCGACGAATCGGGACTCACCGGGGAATCTGTTGCTGTCGAAAAAGAATTAGGACAGTCTGGAGACATAGTTCTGCCAAAAGAAACGCCACTAGCAGAACGGGATAACATGGCCTATGCCGGCAGTTTTGTCACTTTTGGCCAAGCTAGCGGCATCGTAATTGCGATCGCCAATAAAACCGAAACCGGCAAAATCTCCCAACTACTAGATCGGCACATCGATCTCACCACCCCCTTAACCCGCAAATTCAACCAATTCAGTCAAAACTGGCTGCTATTCGTGTTGGGAATGGCAACCTTGACGTTCGCCGTCAGATTGGGGAGGCCAGTCCCTGCGGGAGTTTCAGCCTTTAAAGAAGCAGTCGAACCCGCTGTCGCCCTGATTGTCGGCGCCATTCCCGAAGGCTTACCCGCCGTCATCACCGTCACCCTAGCCGTAGGCGTTTCCCGGATGGCAAATCGCCACGCGATCGTCCGCAAATTGCCCGCAGTGGAAACCCTCGGCGGCGCTACAGTCATCTGTTCCGACAAAACCGGAACCTTGACGGAAAACCAAATGACGGTGCAAGAAATCTATTCTGGCGGCGAATCCTACTCGGTTACGGGTACGGGATACAGCCCCGAAGGTGAAATTCAACTCAACCAACTGCCAATTACTGTCAGCCAAACTCCAACTTTGCAAGAATGTTTGCAAGCCGGACTCCTTTGCAACGACTCTCACCTGGAATTCAAAGACGATAATTGGATTGTCGTCGGAGATCCGACAGAAGGAGCGTTAATTGCTGCAGGCAAAAAAGCTGATTTGAGCCAGCAAACTTTGTCCAAGTCAATGCAGCGGCTGGATTCAATTCCCTTTGAATCTCAGTTTCAATACATGGCGACGCTGCACCGAACTCCCAGTGGCAAAATTTTGTACGTCAAAGGTTCCGTAGAATCAATTCTCGGCCGCTGCGGTTCCAGTCTCGATACCCAAGGAAATCCGGTAGAAGTCGATCGCGCGCAAATTCACCATCAAGTCGATGAAATGGCAAAGCAAGGCTTGCGCGTCTTGGCTTTAGCAAAAAAGCCAGTACCCCAAAGCCAAAATTCCGTCGATCACTCGGATTTGGAGTCAGGCTTGGTTTTCTTGGGACTGCAAGGCATGATTGACCCGCCGCGGGCTGAGGCGATCGCAGCCGTCCAAGCTTGTCAAACTGCCGGCATCCAAGTCAAAATGATTACCGGTGACCACATCGCTACAGCCAAGGCGATCGCCCGCCGCATGGGATTCCGCAAAACCAAGCACCACAGAGAACTTGTAGCCTACACCGGCGCCGAGCTCGCCTCCATGAGCAAGCAGGAACTCGGCGAAGCTGTAGAAGCAGGTTCAGTTTTTGCCCGCGTCGCCCCCGAACAAAAACTCCGCCTCGTAGAAGCTTTGCAGCAAAAAGGCGAAATTGTGGCGATGACGGGAGACGGCGTTAACGACGCGCCCGCCCTCAAACAAGCGGATATCGGCATTGCGATGGGCAGCGGTACGGAGGTTTCTAAGGAAGCCGCCGACATGATTTTGACTGATGATAACTTTGCATCGATAGAATCTGCTGTCGAAGAAGGGCGATCGGTTTACAAAAATCTGCTCAAAGCAATCAGCTTCATTCTCCCAGTCAACGGCGGAGAATCGATGACAATTTTGCTCAGCACCCTCCTCGGTCGAGAATTGCCGATTTTGTCGCTACAAATTCTCTGGCTGAATATGCTCAACTCGATCACCATGACTGTGCCTCTGGCTTTCGAGCCCAAGTCAGCGGGAGTCATGAAACAGCAGCCCCGACCGGTAAACGAAGCTTTCCTCACCGGAAATCGGATCAAGCGGATCATCGCTATTTCTCTTTACAACTGGACTCTGATTTTCGGAATGTTTGAATGGGTACGCCAAGCTCCTTGGGGAACCTTGGAACTGGCCCGCACGATGGCGATTCAAGCTTTGGTAATGGGGAGAATTTTTTACCTGTTGAGTCTCAGCCAGTTGTTGCCTTCTTTGATTGCTAAATTTAGCGGATCTAAGGAAGAAGTTAGTGGCGCTCCCGCCCTCGGTGTGGGAATTGTCCTGGCGATAATTTTGCAGATCATCTTTGCTAATTCTCCGTTTGTCAATCGCATATTTGAGACGGCTCCGATGAATCTGGATCAGTGGTTGATTTGCTTCGGAGTCGCGCTACCGATGATCGGTGTTGCTTTGTCGGTGAACCGATTCGATCCGCCCAACTAATTCACCATTAACCTGTATGGTGCGTCAGGCTTGTGGTGAGCACGATAAACTCGGATTTTCCCACTGACGCACCCTACCGCCTGTAAAGTTTTAGCATTTAATTTAAGGGTTCCCAATGACAGATAGACTCTGGTTTGAGGGGACAAGTTTTGGGAGCGATCGGATTTCCGTTGAGCCCGAGTTCAGTCAGGTTAGTCAAAGATGCTAGCGGTTTGATGTCACCGATCTGATTGTTGACGAGCCGGAGATAAGTCAGGTTAGTCAAAGATGCTAGCGGTTTGATGTCGTTGATTTCATTGCTGTCGAGCCTGAGATCGGTCAGGTTAGTCAAAGATGCTAGCGGTTTGAGGTCATCGATCTGATTGTGGCTGAGGTCGAGCTGTGTCAGGTTAGTCAAGGACGCTAGCGGTTTGATGTCATCGATCTGATTGTTGTTAATCCAGAGTTCAGTCAAGCTAGTCAAGGATGCTAGCGGCTTGATGTCACCGATCTGATTGTTGTAGAGGAAGAGCTGTTTCAGGTTAGTCAAGGATGCTAGCGGTTTGATGTCGCCGATTTGAGTTTTGTCGAGCCAGAGCGAAGTCAGTTTAGTCAAAGATACTAGCGGTTTGATGTCGCCGATCTGATTGTAGCTGAGGTTGAGTGAAGTCAGGTTAGTCAAAGATACTAGCGGTTTGATGTCACCGATCTGATTTTCGCTGAGCCAGAGCAAAGTTAGGTTAGTCAAAGATACTAGCGGCTTGATGTCACCGATCTGATTTTTCCAGAGCTCTAGACGCTTTAGGTTAGTCAAAGATGCTAGCGGTTTGATGTCACCGATTTGATTTTCGCCGAGGGAGAGTACAGTCAGGTTAGTTAAGGATTCTAGCGGTTTGAGGTCGCTGATTTTATTGCTCCTGATGTCGAGATCGATCAGATTAGTTAAGGATTCTAGCGGTTTGAGGTCGCTGATTTGATTGAATGTGAGGTCTAGATCAGTCAGGTTGGTCAAGGATTGCAATGGTTTGATGTCGCTGATAGAATTGTTGATGAGGTCGAGTTCAATGAGACTCGAAAGTTTCCGATCGGCCTCATCACAGTTTGTAGTCTCAGCTTTTTTCAACAGCACCTCAACAGTATGTTTAGCTTCAGGACTCAAATCAGCTTTTTGGCGACACCAATCAGCAAATGTTCGTCTACTGTTGGACGATCGCGTTTCGGCGGCATCAGCAGATAGTCCACTTCCACATAATGCTAGGACGATCGCGCTACAAGTAACTGCGATCGATCTTTGTAAATTTCTGTGTTTGTCTGCAACTATAAGTGTCATGATGTTGTACCTCTAATATTCTGAACTCTCAAGTTTTAGCCTTTAATATTTAGTTTGGTAAATCACTTACGATTAAGCGCCAATTTTAGTCCACCACTGAAAACCAGTTAACCGTGTGAAAACAGCAGAAGCGTAAAATAATAATTATTTCTGTATAATTTACTACAATTAACGACTCAAAAAAAGTAAAGATATATTAACAAAGTAAATGTGTGGTGGTGGCGATATTTGTCGCTTATTGACAATAGATTTGAAAGCCCCCCGATCGGCATTCGCTACAACTTTCACCCAGCAAATCTTGGTTTGAAGAGTTTTGATAAGCAAACCCGATAGCTCTTCCCAAGGCATCCTTATCGATACAGGGCTGTTTCATTGTCAGGAAAACCAGCGTTTTGACTCTTGTCGTGCCTCCGTGCCGACCCTCCCTATCCAGGATTTATTAAGCATTTGGTGGGATTGGGGCAGCCACAGGGGGCAGCCCTACAAGAGAAGGAAACAGCCCTGCTTATCGATAGCGCACTCCTAAAAGATTTGCTTATCAATCAAATTTAATAATTGTTTTATAATTTCCGCAAGAGTACGGTAAGCTAATAACGAAGCCAAGGAAACGTGCGGCTCGCAAAAAGTGAGTTCACACAACTCGGCAGCTCGAAATATCGATATTAATCAAAAAAGTCAAATCAGCAGGGATAGTTTAAAGACTTATGCTAGCGATAAATCTTTTGCTCCCTCCTGCCAACCTGCGCTCAAAACAGTTCGCTCAACCCAATTAGCGAACAGAAAAAAAGCGCATTGATAAACTTCAGTGATGTCGTTACAGAAGATTATGAATTGCAGCGAGGCTAGACTATGACAAGATTTTCCGATCAATTTTCCAGGCGCAAATTTATCGTCACAGCAGGTGCATCTGCCCTGGGTTCAATACTGCTCAAAGGTTGTTTGGGAAATCCCCCAGAACCTGGTGCAACTGCCGGTGCTGACGGCGCAATACCTGCAGCTACCTCAGTAGTGGCTGTTGCCAACGAGAAAAGAGTCGAAGGAATTGAAAGCACTAAAATCACATTGGGATATATCCCGATCGTCGAAGCAGCACCTTTAATCATTGCCCAAGAAAAAGGCTTTTTTGCCAAATACGGCATGACCGAAGTCACGATTGCTAAGCAAGCAAACTGGGGCTCGGCAAGAGATAACGTAGAAATTGGATCTGCCGGCGGCGGCATTGACGGCGGCCAGTGGCAAATGCCGATGCCTTATCAAATTAGTAAAGGCCTGATTACCAAAAACAGCGTCCAAATCCCCATGTATGTTCTAGCCCAGTTGAACACTCAAGGGAATGGAATTGCGATCGCAGCCAAACACCGAGGCAAAGGCATCGGGCTCAAACTAGACCAAGCGGCCCAAGACTACATGAAAGGCCTCAAAAAAGCAGGCACGCCCTTCAAAGCAGCCTACACCTTCCCCAAAGCCAACCAAGACTTTTGGATTCGCTACTGGCTAGCAGCTAACGGCATCGATCCCGACACAGAAGCCGAGTTGCTAACAGTACCGTCAGCGCAAACCGTAGCCAACATGAAAACCGGCAGCATGGACGGTTTCAGTACCGGCGACCCCTGGCCCCTGCGGATCGTCACAGAGGACATCGGCTTCATGTCCGCCCTGACTGGCCAAATCTGGAAAGATCACCCAGAGGAATATCTCGCTATTCGTGGCGACTGGGTAGACAAACACCCCAAGGCCACAGAAGCCCTGCTAGCAGGACTGATCGAAGCGCAGCAGTGGTGCGACAAACCAGAAAATCGCCCAGAATTAGTAGCCATTACTTCTGGCAGAAACTACTTTGACGTAGCTCCGGCAGTTTTGACACCTCCCTACCAGGGCAAGTACCTCATGGGTGACGGCCAACCAGAGATCGACGATTTCAAGATGAGTCCGCTGTACTGGAAAGACGACCTCGGCAACGTTTCTTATCCCTACAAGAGTCACGATTTGTGGTTTTTAACCGAAAGCGTTCGCTGGGGTTTCCTGCCGACAACAACCTTGGCAGATTCTAAGACAATCATCGATAAAGTCAACCGCGAAGATTTGTGGAAAGCCGCAGCAAAATTAGCCGGAGTTGCTGATGCTGATATTCCGAAAAGTACGTCTCGCGGCGTTGAAAAGTTCTTTGACGGCACAGAATTTAACCCGGAAAAGCCAGAAGCTTATCTCAAGAGTTTGGCAATTAAAAAAGTGTGATGGGGTCTTAGCTTCCCATAATTTAGTCTCGAAATTTAGTCTCGAAAATACACAGCACCAGACATAGGAGATTAGCAGCATGGCTGTAAGTACAAGTCGGAGAGGCGGCAATGCACAAGGAGCTTTTGGCGAGTTTTGGAAGAAGAATTCCCCAAATATCTTGCCGCCAATTTTAGGAGTTTTGGGGTTTCTGTTGGTTTGGCAATTCTTGTCAAGTACGGGACTGATCAAACTGCCAGGGCCGATCAGCATTTGGACTGACGAACGGACACGGATTTTGTTGCTGTATCCTTTCATGAACTCCAAAACCTACGGAATTGGCTTATTTTGGCAGACGTTGGCGAGTTTGGAACGGGTGGCAAAAGGCTACACTCTCGCGGCCGTTGTGGGAATTGGTACAGGTGTTTTGGTAGGTACAAATCCTTTTCTAAACCGCGCTTTAGATCCGCTTTTTCAGTTTTTGCGGATGGTGGCGCCTTTGGCTTGGGTGCCCATTGCCCTGGCTGCACTGCAACAAAACGAACCTGCTGCTTTGTTCGTGATTTTTATCACTTCAGTTTGGCCGATTTTAATCAACACGGCTGAAGGTGTTCGCCAAATTCCCGACGATTACAACAACGTGGCGAAAGTGCTGCAACTTTCTCGTCAGGAATATTACATGAATATCTTGTTTCCGTCAGCGCTTCCTTATATCTTCACAGGATTGAGAATTGCGATCGGTTTGGCTTGGCTGGCGATTATTGCTGCGGAAATCGTGATGTCTGGGATTACGGGTATCGGCTTCTTTATTTGGAATGCTTACCAGCAAAACTACATCAGCGAAATTCTGTTAGCGGTGTTCTACATTGGGGCTGTTGGTTTGTTGCTCGATCGCATGATGGCTTGGTTGCAGCAAAAGATTGCTCCTTCTCAAGGAAAGTAGTTTTGAGTTACTTCTTTGGGGTCGGAAGAATTAGGATTATTTAACCGCGAAGACGCTTATGACACGAAGGAAGAAGAGGGAAGAACAGGGAAGCAGTAGATAATATTCTACGGGTAACTGAGTCACAGGATTTATACTTCCCGTCTCTCCCTCCAATCTACTTCTCGGCTCTGCCTGGGAAGTTAATTAGCAGCTATCGAAATAACAAACCTACAAAAAAGGCAAGAAAATCATGTCTGTTTTGATTGCAGTAGAACAAGTCGGAAAAGTATTTAATTTAACAGACGGCGGCACATACATAGCCCTCAAAGGCATCGACTTAGAAATTAAAAAAGGAGAATTTATCTCCTTGATAGGACACTCAGGCTGCGGTAAATCTACGCTACTAAATATGGTGGCAGGTTTGGATCTGCCAACAGAAGGATTGGTGACAATAGAAGGACAAAGAATCACCCAGCCAGGCCCCGATCGCATGGTAGTATTCCAAAACTATTCGCTGCTACCTTGGCGGACGGTCAGAGAAAACATTACCCTAGCCGTAGACTCGGTAATGAGTGGCTTACCCAAGGCGGAACGCCTCGAAATCATCCAAAAACACATCGATATGGTGGGCTTGACGCCCCATGCCGAGAAGCAACCCGCACTGCTGTCGGGCGGACAAAAACAGCGCGTGGCGATCGCCCGTGCTCTGGCCCTGCGCCCCAAACTGTTACTCTTAGACGAACCCTTCGGCGCTTTGGATGCTTTGACTCGCGGCAACTTGCAAGAAAAGTTGATGGAAATTTGCCAAGAGTACGAAATCAGCGCCCTGATGGTAACGCACGATGTGGATGAGGCCGTGTTGCTGAGCGATCGAATCGTCATGCTCACCAACGGCCCAGAATCGAAGATTGGCGGCATTCTCGAAGTAGACATCCCCCGCCCCCGCAAACGGATGGAAGTAGTCTCACACCCCAGCTACTACGCTCTACGTAGCGAAATGATTTACTTCCTCAACCAGCAGAAGCGCGTCAAAAAACTGCGGGCGCGGAAAGTACCCGCGATCGCTCGCCACGGCCTGGAAAAAGTCAACCTCGAACTCGGCTTTATTCCCCTAGCAGCCTGTGCTCCCCTCGCTGTCGCCAAAGAAAAAGGCTTTTTTGCCAAGCACGGCCTCGATGAAGTCCACCTCGTGCGGGAAACAAGCTGGCGCGGCATCGTAGACGGCATCGCCGCAGGTTACTTAGACGCAGCTCAAATGCCCTCTGGAATGGCGGTGTGGTTGAGCTTGGGGGGCCACCAAGAGAAGCCGATTCCGACGGTTACAGCCCTCACCATGAGCCGCAATGGCAATGGAATTACCCTCGCGAGGCGCTTTTACGACCAAGGGATCTACACTCTGGGAGACTTTAAAAAAATGCTCCAGAGAACGCCCGCGCAAACGCACCGTATGGGCATCGTTCACCCGTCTTCGATGCACAACCTTTTGCTGCGTTACTGGCTGGCTTCCGGTGGCATTGACCCGGATCGCGATGTGTTGCTGAAAAATATCCCACCTGCTCAGATGATCGTTGACTTGCAGGGCGGCACTATTGACGGTTTCTGCGTCGGCGAACCTTGGAACTTGCGGGCTTCGATGGAAGGAGTCGGCTTTACGGTGGCGACAGATTTGGAACTGTGGCCCGGACACCCCGGGAAAATTCTGGGGGTGCGGGAAGACTGGGCAAATGCTTATCCCAACACTCACATTGCTCTAGTCAAAGCTTTGCTGGAAGCTTGCCACTATTGCGCCGATCCAAATCACGCCGCCGAGGTTTCGGAAATTGTCGCGGGAAGGGAGTACGTCGCTACTGATAAGAGTTACATCCAACTAGGCGACCCGAAATCTGTTGCTTGCAACCTCGATACTCCGATGCGGGAATACGCCCACCACTTGTTTTCTGGAGAGGGGGTGAATCGCCCAAGCCGCACCGAACAACTCTGGCACATGGTGCAGATGGCGCGCTGGGGTGATACTGTGTTCCCGCGCAACTGGGTGGAAATTCTGGAACGGGTGGTGCGAGTCGGTGCGTTCAGCACGGCGGCGCGAGAGCTGGGGATGGCTGATATTACTTACACTCGCGGTTCTCTCAGCTTGTTTGACGGCTCGGTGTTTAATGCTGACGATCCGATCGGCTATCTCAACAATCTGGCGATTAAACGCGATTTCACAATGGCTGAAGTTATACTCGATTCCGGCCGCCGAGCTGCTTAGAGGGGTTTTTAGTTCGATAAAAACAGGGTAATTGCTAATAGTTAGTTGTTGCTGTTTAGCTGTTAATTGCTAGTGATCAATTCCCTCTTCATGACCTCCGTTACATCCGTTAAATCCCGTACATTGCTCGTTGCAGAACTTCCTTCTTTCTTTGCGAATCACCCACTCACAATTTCCTAAACCCATGCTCAACACTACTAAAAACCAGACGAACACCAAAACTCAAATCCAGCGGGGAAAAAGCCGCCGCCAACCTTTTTTGGTGATGGACAATGTTTATAAAGTATATCCAAACGGTTACAGGGCTTTAGAAAACGTCAATCTAAATGTAGCTGAGGGAGAGTTTATTGCTCTGATCGGACACTCAGGCTGCGGCAAATCAACACTGTTAAATATGGTGTCGGGTTTTAGTCATCCGAGCCAGGGCACCGTGTCAATTAACGGAGAGCGCATTACGAAGCCGGGCCCCGATCGCATGGTGGTGTTTCAGGGTTATGCTTTGCTGCCTTGGCGGACGGTGTTTGAAAATGTTTATCTGGCGGTTAATGCTGTATTTCCGAATAAGTCGAAGGTGGAAAAAAATGCGATCGTCAAAGAACATTTGGCGATGGTGGGATTGACAGAAGCTGCTGAGAAAAGACCGCCGCAAATTTCGGGGGGGATGAAGCAGCGGGTTTCTATTGCCCGCGCCTTGGCAATTCGCCCGAAAGTGCTGATTTTAGACGAACCTTTTGGTGCTCTGGACGCAATTACTAAGGAGGAATTGCAGGAAGAATTGCTGAAAATCTGGAATGATCACCGCTGTACGGTGTTGATGATTACTCACGACATTGATGAAGCGCTGTTTTTGGCAGATCGACTGGTGATGATGACTAATGGCCCATCGGCGACAATTGGCGAAGTTTTGGAGATTCCTTTTCCGCGTCCGCGCGATCGGGTTCAAATGATGGAAGATCCGGAATACTACAATTTGCGGAACTACGCCCTAGATTTCCTGTTTCGTCGCTTTGCACACGATCACGATGCCTAATCGGTTGGCCAATCAAATTTAAAGAGGAGAATATGATACTTCTCGAAAAGTTTTAATTCTTGTGCGGAGTAGGGGTTGGGCATCCTGTCGGCCCAAGACGAGCTTTTTTGCAGAAGTCTATTGAAAAGTTGAAGCCCCAGTGTTCCCCGATTTCAGGGGAACATCGCTACGGGCGCAATTTTCCCGATCCGGTTGGGTAAACTGAAGCTTAATGGTGGGCGATAAGTTTTTTCGGACGTTCGGATCTTTTTCCGATATTTTACGTCTACCAGCGAAGAGACCCGATTGCCTAGCTGTCGGTAAGCTGGCATGAACAGAGCCCACCTTCGATCGAGGGTGGGCTTCTTCTTCATGTTATTAAGAGTTTTTGGGCGATCGGTGGTTGGTGCATTCCACCCTTGGAACTGGCACACTGCGGAACGTTTATCGGTGTTTCATGGATTAAGGCTGTTGTCAATATAGCCGTTTTCAGTTGAGTAAAGTACAGACGATCAGGTAGGGAAACGGCTGATCCTAAGTCCGGCGCAGGGTTCTGTGACTTTCAACAATTGGTATAAGACTAATGATTGTAGCAACACTTTTTTAAATTTGTATTACTCAGGTTTGCACGGAAAACTCCTCTGGGTCAATATCCCAATTTACCCAGCGAATTGCTTCTTGAGCCGTTAGCGAAGCCCTCGAAGAGGATCGCACTTCAGGTGGCACTCGCAAAGCGTGAATGTGTCCCGTGCTCGGACAGGTCATTTTTAACAAATAAACTGGCTTTGGATTACCATCGTCATCAAAATCATCGTCAAACTCGATGCTTAATAAAGTGTATTCCTGCCAACTATCTAATTCTGTCACCTCTAATTCTTGACAAATGCGATCGTAACCAATTCTCTGAATTAACAATCGACGAAGTTCGGCATTTTCTTCAGATAAAAGCCATTCTGCTTGCCAGCGATCGGGGTGTACTTTTCCGTATTCTTCGGGTAATTTAACGCCGTGGTGAAAGTATAAACTGTAGCCGTCGGCAAATGCGATCGCAGGTTCTCCTTCAGCGTGTAGCTCGTTGGCGCTGTCAAAGCGAAGGTGTAGGGGGCGATCGCAAACTAAGCAAATTTTCTCAAACGGCAATATCCAACCGCAATCCTCGAACAACTGTTGCTTGCAGCGAAATATTTCTTGTGCTTTCTCGTCGAGAGTAACACCAAATGTAGAGATAAAAAATTCAGTCAAATGGATTTCCTTTACCAGATCCGTAGGGGTTAGTGGCTGTAAATAGTTAGAATCTAAGAGGAAATCGGCTCCCACCGATTGTAGGTACATTTCCTCGTAGGAATCGCTGCACATCCCGCACGCGCCCTTTTGTTCAAGAAAATCAGATAGCTCCGGTTCTAGGTAATTTTTAACGAATTCCTGAAATTCTGACACGAGTCTGCGATCCGAGTTAGGCTCTAGTATTATGAGATTCCACAGAGCATTCCCCAACTCCCAACCCGCAACTCCTATGTCTACAGATGCAATTAGCTCCCTCAACAACGAATTTCCCAATACTAAATTTTTCTCTGCTATTTCCGATGTTTTATCTTGCGATATACGATCAATTTTCAGTTGTTTGAGTAGTTTTATATCAGCTACCTGCGGACTGCTGCAAACAATAACTTGGGGTGTTTCTAAACCAATAGCTGCATAGATTTTTTTCACTCTTTCTGTAGCTTTTTGAGAATCAATTGGCGCCGTCGATAGCCTCTGGTACTTCTGTGTAAGTTGGCTCGACAGATTTAAGACGGTAATTGGATTATTGTGGAGATAAAGTTCGGTCAGGTTGGTGAGTCCCCACAACGGAGTAATGTCCGTAATTTGATTGGTGTCGAATTTCAGCTCTGTCAGGTTAGTGAGTGCCGACAGCGAAGTGATGTCCGTAATTTGATTGCTGTCGAGAGATAGTTGTGTCAGGTTAGTGAGTGCTGACAGCGAAGTGATGTCCGTAATTTGATTGCTGTCGAGAAATAGTTGTGTCAGGTTAGTGAGTGCTGACAGTGAAGTGATGTCCGTAATTTGATTGCTGCCGAGAGATAGTTTCGTCAGATTGATGAGTGCCGACAGCGGAGTGATATCGGTAATTTCATTGTCGCCGAGATACAGTTCAGTGAGCTTGGTGAGTTCCGACAGCGGAGTAATGTTCGTAATTTGATTGCAGATGAGAGATAGTTGTGTCAGGTTGGTGAGTCCCGACAGCGGAGTGATGTCGGTGATTTCACTGTTGGTGAGACAAAGTTCATTGAGGTTGGTGAGTCCCAACAGCGGAGTGATGTCGGTAATTTGATTGCTGTTGAGATAAAGTTCAGTGAGGTTGGTGAGTCCCGACAGCGGAATGATGTCGGTAATTTCACTGGAAGTGAGATGAAGTTCAGTGAGGTTGGTGAGTCCCGACAGCGGAGTGATGTCGGTAATTTGATTGGAGGTGAGATGAAGTTCAGTGAGGTTGCTGAGTCCCGACAACGGAGTGATGTCGGTAATTTGATGGCTGTAGAGGGATAGTTTTGTCAGGTTGGTGAGTGCCGACAGCGGAGTGATATCCCTAATTGGATTGTAGCCCAGAGACAGGCTTGTCAAGTTGGTGAGTGCCGACAGCGGAGTGATATCCCTAATTAGATTGTTGTAGAGATAAAGTTCAGTTAGGTTTGAAAGTACCTTCTCGGCTTCATTACAGTCCGAAGTGCCAGCCTCTTTTAACAGCTCTTCAACTGTATGTCTTGCCTCTTTTGAAAGACTATCTTTGTGCTTGCACCAATCGGCAAAGCTGCTGAAATAAATTGGTTGGTTTGCTTCTGGTTCTGGCATAATAAATTTAGACTCCTGTTTGGTAAAATTTCAGTAATTCATGTTTGCACGCTAAATTCCTCTGGGTCGGTTCCCCAATTTACCCAGCGAATTGCTTCTTGAGCCGTTAGCGAAGCCCTCGAAGAGGATCGCACATCAGGAGGCACGGGCAAAGCGTGAATAAATCCCTTGCTCGGACAAGTCATTCTTAACAAATAAACAGGCTTTGGATTACCCACCTGATCAAAATCATCGTCAAACTCGATGCTTAATAGAGTGTATTCCTGCCAACTATCTAATTTTGTCACCTCTAATTCTTGACAAATGCGATCGTAAGTAATTCCATGAATTAACGCGCGCCGAACTTCTGCATTCTGTTCCTTCAACACCCACTTAGACTGCCACTGGTGCGGGTGCAGCCTACCGTACCATTCGGGCAAAATCACGCCGTGATAGGCGTAAATCGAAACACCGTCGGCAAATAGTACCGCTGGTGTTCCTTTTCCGTGCAAGCGGTGGTTGCTGTCGGCGGAAAGTGCGATCGGCTTTTCGCAGATAATGCAAACTTTTTCATAGGAATAAATCTAGCCGCCATCCTGCACAATGGATTTAAAAACAATCCAATTTCTGCCGTAGGAATGAGGTAAATTAAGAACCGAAATACAAAAATCCAACAGACTGCCAAATGATTTCCGGTGCTTTTTTGCCGATCGCACTGTAAGCCGATTTTATTGTTTCCGCAGCTTGCCAGCGATTTATCTGCCCAGTGGAAAGCGAGATCGCTCTCCACTTTTCCCGATAAACTGGAATCAAAGCTGCTTGTTCAGGCGTTAGTTTTTTAACCTTAGTCTGCGACATACCTCCAACCTTGCGGCTCATATTCCCGCTGAATTCGCACCATCCAATTACCTTCGGGAATTGCGATCGCATGGTGTTCTTCGTGACTCAATAAAGCAGTCGGTGAAAGCACCCGCAAGTACAGAGTGCCATCTTTTTCGTACAGTTCAGCTTGTCCCTCAATAATCTGGTGAGAATGTCCGGTGACTTCACCTTCGGCGAGAGTTAGGTGAGGTTTTTTTTCTCCTTCGATTTTCGGTACGGGAGTGAGAATTACGTCGCCTTGTCGGATGGGTTGCATAGGTTTTTTCTAAATTTTGTTTTCTGGTGTCGGTCGATCGAGCTTTTCTACCGCAACTCTATACTACATTCGTAATACATAGCTGTCAAGAACCACAAACCAAATTCCACTTTTTCTCTAAACTGCAGAAATCCCGCGCCGAAACTCCTTAACTGCTTCAACCCTAGAAGCCATCAGCAAGCAGCGAGACAGTAGGTTAATGTCTAAACCGGGCAGAACTTCGCTTTGGTCAATTTTTTCATATCCGTGCGATCGCAAATGATACAAACCAAACACTCCATCTTCCCAAAACCAAACTTCGGGTACTCCCAAGGCTTGGTAGCGATTCAATTTGCTTTCTCCCCCACTGCTAAACACTACTTCGATGGCAATATCGGGGGTAATACCTGTTGACTTGCCAATTTAAAAAGATTCATCAGCTTGTACTGAGACTTCCTGTTCCTTCTCTTGGGTAAAGCTACCCAACGGGTTAAACTCAATGTCTTTTTCAAGAAAGTAGTCCATCAGCAAACCTGCGATCCTCCTGCTGAAAGATTCATTTTCTTGCGAAACTGCCAAGATTTCCACCTCACCTTTGAAATAAAAAATTCGGATGCCAGGGGAATCAGAAAATCCCTGCTCGATTAGCTTAAATTGTTCCCAATCAATCCCGGAATGAATTAGGCGCTGGTCTTTTGTTTTGTCTAATGTTGCTGTCATGGCACGACCTCATTTAACTATTTTATAGCAATTTTAATTCGCACAAGTTTGCAAGCATATTTGTATGGTGCGTCCGATCCAAAAAATATGTTTAAATCGAAACGAGCGATCTCTGACACACCATACAATTTTATTTAACTATTATATTATCCTTCAAATGCGGCAACCGAAACTCGATCGCGCCCTGCTTCTTTCGCCCGATAAAGTGACTCATCGGCGATCGCAATTAGCGCCCCCGGATGCGACATCGGCGCCGGAATGCAGCAAGCTACACCCAAACTCAGCGTCACGTATTCGCTAACAGCAGATTTAGCGTGAGCTATGTGTAAACCCCGCACCTGTTGTGCGATCATTTCAGCTACGCAAGTGGCACCTTCA
Source organism: Microcoleus sp. Pol12B4 (assembly GCF_036701385.1). NCBI lineage: Bacteria > Bacillati > Cyanobacteriota > Cyanophyceae > Oscillatoriales > Microcoleaceae > Microcoleus > Microcoleus sp. Pol12B4. The sequence goes on from NZ_JAUBQR010000007.1 coordinate 57,416, forward strand.
ATATCTGTATTCGGCAAAACTACTACAAATTCTTCTCCACCGTAACGCGCTACTAAATCTGCCGCTCGCTTGACCGAATGCTGGATCACTGCCGCCACTTGCCGCAAACATTCATCCCCCGCTTGGTGCCCGTAAGTGTCGTTGTAAAGTTTGAAATAATCAATGTCGCACATAATCAAAGACAGCGGTGCTTCTTCCCTTGCCAAACGTCGCCATTCCGTATCGAGGTATTCATTAAAAGAGTGGCGGTTTCTTACCTCAGTCAAACTGTCGTAATTTGCCAAATACTGCAAGGCTCGATTCACTGTTTCTAACTGCTGCTTCTGCTGCTGCAACTGACGGTTGAGCTCCGCCAACTGCTGTTCGGCTGAGTGCGATCGCAACAAATTTCTCACCCTAGCGAGCAATTCCCTCTCGTCAAAAGGCTTTGAAATATAATCGTCAGCACCCGCATCCAAACTTTCGATTCGAGCTTCCATCCCCGATCTCGCTGTCAAAAATATTACCGGAGTAGATTTCAATTCTGGCGTGTTCCGAATCTCCTTGAGCAAATCCAGTCCGTTTTGTCTGGGCATGATTTGGTCGCTAACAATCAAATTTGGCTGCAAACTTTTGGCTTTTTCTAAACCTTCAACCCCGTCCCTCGCCACGGCGACTCGATAGTACGGAGTTAATAAACTTTGGAGGTAAGCAAGCAGAAAATTGTTGTCTTCTACTACCAGCAACAGCGGTAATTCTCTGCTGTCACTTGTTAATTGTTCCAGATAATCTTTGTCGTCCAAACTGTTAGGTTCCGGTAGCAGGGCATGGGGTGTGGTTGCTCGAATATTTCCCGATCCCCACTCTCCGGAGCCGAATCCAGTCAGTCCAGCCAATTGGGCGATCGCGCTCACCAACTGATTCGCTTCCACCGGCTTCGACAAATGCCTCTGAAACCCTGCCTCCAGCGCCGATGCCGAATCTTCTTCCTCGATGCCTCCCGTCAGCGCCACGGCCGGCAGCAGTTGCCTGTGTTCGGACATTTCCATTGCTCTGATGCGGCGGATCAAATCGCAGCCGTCGGCTCCCGATACCGTCATATCGCTCACCAACACATCGGGTCGCGACTGTTGCAACTCCGCCATCGCTTCGCAGGCGCTACCCACCGCTGTTACCTTGGCTCCAAATGCTTCGAGGCCAGTTTTGAGAAATTGGCGGATCTCGGCGCTGCTTTCGACCACCAGGACTTGTTTTCCCGCTAGGGGTCTGGAAACCGATCCGGGTCTGCTTTCCCTTTGGGCGATCGCAGGAATGCGATCCTCGGGTGCATTTTTGTTGGCGCTCGGTAGCAGCACCCCAAAGGTCGCCCCCTGACCGAGGCCGGGACTCGAAGCCCAAACATTTCCCCCGTGCAGTTCCACCAACTGCCGCACAATTGAGAGCCCCAGCCCCAGCCGATTTTGTTCCTTATTCTGGAAGCTGTCTGCAGGGCGGAAGTAGTCAAAGATGTGTGGCAGAAATTTGGGGTCGATGCCGCAACCGCTGTCGCTGACCCGAATCAAGACCCCCGACGGAGTAGGCTCGATCCACACTTGCACTGGGTATGGTGTCGATTCTGGGGTGAATTTTATGGCGTTTGCAAGGAGGTTCCAGACTACTTGCTGCAATCGTTCTGCATCTGCCCAAATGTAGCCTACGGCGGGGTCGAAATGTGTTTCTACGCGGAGGTTTTTGGCATCGGCGGCGGGACGGAGGGTGTCGATCGCAGATTCTATGATCGACGGGAGGTGAACTTGGCCGATGTTCAGGCACACTTTCCCTCGCAGCAACCGCGAGAGGTCGAGGAGATTGTCTATTTGTCGGTTTTGTAATTTGGCGTTGCGCTCGATGATTTCCAAAGCGCGGCTGGTGGTGGCTTCGTTTAAATTGCGCGATCGAGCTAGCTGCGCCCATCCCAAAATTGCGCTCAGGGGCGATCGCAGTTCATGGGAGGCGATCGCCAGAAATTCGTCTTTTGCCCGGTTGGCTTCGGCTTGGGCTGCTTCCACGGCTTTGCGATCGGTGATGTCGAATCCGATCGCCAAATACTGACAGGGTTTTCCCTTGCTGTCCAACAGTGGAACTACTGCGGAGTACACCCAATAATCCCTGCCATTCTTGGCTTTATTCTGAATGTCTCCTTGCCAAACTTCACCTTTGGCAACAGTTGACAGTAGATTTTTGATTAATTCCGAAGATTTATATTCCGAATGGAGGATACCAAAGTGGCAGCCGATTAGTTCGGCGCACGAATAGTTGGAGATGGAGCAAAATCGCTCGCTGACATAGTTGATAATTCCTCGCGCGTCTGTCCTCAGCGCCAGTGTCGATCGGTCGATCGCTATTTTAAAATCTAAATATTCTTGCAGCGACGAATCTAGTTTTTTTGTCGTAGAAAATTGACCTGAGTGATCGGGCGCGTTGTGTTGCTGGCGATCGGGCTTATCCTTACTCCGTTGTTGGATTTCCATTGTTTCTATCTTCCCCTGACGGCTGACACCTAATCTACTCGCATCCTGATTCATTATCACAATTTTCTTTCCCGCACAGGCGGGTGTAATATTTTGTATCTCTTCATCTTCCTAAAAAATTGGCAGGTACCACATCCACTCGGGAGTCAACTCAATTTTTGTTTATAGTTGGCTAAAGTTTGTCAATCTGAGGACTGATTTTTTCCTGTTTAGCCGATCATCGGCTGCGGGCTAATTCCCTTGTATATTGTATATTTTATATTTTACTATGTGGAATTACTGAGAAATTTAGGCTGTGGAGTACGTGCCTACAGTGGCATTCTTGTTTTAAACGGGTATCATAACCATCAACTTTTTTCTCACAATTACTCCTGGTAGCTGACACAAAGTCTCATCTTGCACAGGCTTTCGGATCTGTGCCATTGGGCCTCATATCCACTCAAGCATATATATGTGCAGGGCTAGACAGTTCCCAGATATGGGCTAGGTTTGGGTACACGAAGTCCCTATCAGGCGATCGTCCCTAACTTCTTTTAAATTATTTTATTCTACATCTTGACAGGTATGTAAATTTTTTGTATTATATCTGTAATATACCTTCAGAGAAGAGAACTGCCCAACTGCATTGACGCACTCAACTATTAACAATTTGAGGAAAATCGTCTGTGAATTTAGACGCTGTACGCGAGCAATTTGAACAAAGAGCATTTGATTATGACGGCTTAATTCCCCGCCTCATTCCGCGATATCGCGAGCAACACGATGTAATATTGCAGTTAATCCCTTCTGAAACTAATGGTAACATAAAAGTTCTGGATTTAGGCGCGGGAACTGGCATACTGTCGGCTATGATTCTGCAAGCATTTCCTCAAGCGAAAGTCCTAGCCTTTGACATCGCCCAAAATATGCTGAAAACTTGCCAAACTAACTTGTCCGCTTTCCGAGAACGGCTGACCTTGCAGCAAGGAAACTTTGCCGGAGATGATTTCGGCAGCGGTTACGATTTGGTAGTTTCAGGGTTGGCGATCCACCACCTCGACAGCGCAGGCAAACAACAGCTATTTCACAAACTTTTCCACTCGATGAATCCAGGGGGAATCTTGCTAATTCGAGATATTGTGACAGGTGCTACTCCCCGGCTGACTGAGCAATACGAACAGTTGTGGCGGCAGTACATGAAAGCTAACGGAGAAGACGATGCAGCCTGGTTTCAAAAATATTTAGAAGAAGATATTCCCTCCTCTGTGGAAGAGCAGACAAAGTGGCTTGCAGAAGCAGGTTTTGCCGACGCTGGATGTCACTGGCGCTATCTAAATTTTGCTGTCTTTGGCGGAGTTATCCCAAGGTAGAAGGCATTCGGCAAAAGGCAAAGTTTTTGATAATTATCACCAGATAAAGCTCTTGAAAAATGGCACACCCAATACTTTTTTATTCCCGGACGCAGAACGTAATTATGTAGGTGCTGAAGGGCGTCGATTACCGCCATAATTAGCGCGTAAAACCATTTTTTACATCCGGTAATCATTTTCCGAAAACCTGTAGAGGCGGGTTCACTCAAGCGCCCTCTGGCAGTGCAAACAGATGCAACAAACCCGCATCCACTCAACGATACAACCCGCTAGTGACATTTTGTAATAGGGGATTTAAAAGCTCAATAAATAAAGTAAAATTATGAACGATTCTCGATTAGTAAAAATCAGCCGATATCTCAGCAAACACCTGCGCCACGCGCCATCGCGCATCGGCCTTGAACTCGCTCCCGGTGGCTGGGTTCCTGTTAGCGAACTCCTCGATGCGTGCCAAAAAAATAACTTTCCTGTTCAGCTTGCAGAACTCAAAAAAGTAGTCGCGCAAAACGACAAGCAGCGCTTTTCATTTGACGAAACGGGTACTCTAATTCGTGCTAACCAAGGACACAGCGTAGAGGTTGACTTGCAGTTAGAACCCGCTGTTCCCCCAGATATTTTATATCACGGAACAGGTAGCACTGTTGTCGAGTCTATTCTCAGTCAAGGAATTAGGAAAATGTCGCGGCATCACGTTCATTTGTCCGTGAATATCCAGACGGCGCGCCAAGT